>JALZFU010000070.1 GCA_030861385.1 Actinomycetota bacterium | reverse complement strand
GTCACGGGTCTCTCCGCGGAAGGACCGACCGTGAACTCCCCGCCGCTTTTGAACACACGCCTCTTTCCAGCTTGGGACTCGGGCGACGCGCCGCTCCTCGAGCAGGTGTGGGCCGGCGGGCGCGACCGCGACGTCTCGGCTATCTGGGAGGGGGACGCGACGCTCGCGTTCTACGACTCGCCGGCGGACGAGCTCGCCGAGCTCGCCCCCGTCGAGGTCGGCAAGGGGTTCTGGTTCTCGTTCGGCTACACGGTCGACGGCGGGAGACGGGTGGAGTGAGGCGAGCCCTCGACGTTCGGCCGACGAAGATCGTCGGCGTGCACCTGAGCTATCCGAGCCGCGTCGAGGAGTACGGGGCGCGCACGCCAGACGAGCCCTCCTACTTCCTGAAGCCGCCGTCGTCGCTCGCCCGCCACGGCGACGAGATCGTTCGCCCGCGCGGGTGCCGTTATCTGAACTACGAGGGCGAGGTCGCGGTCGTCGTTGGCGAGCGGATGAAGCGCGTTCGCGAGGACGATGCGCTCTCGTGCGTCGCCGGCTACACCGCCGCAAACGACTTCGGCGTCCACGACTTCCGCCACGCCGACCGTGGCTCGATGCTGCGCGTCAAGGGTCAGGACGGGTTCTGCCCGCTCGGTCCAGAACTCGTCGACGCCGCCGACGTCGACGCCGAGAACCTGACGCTCCGAACGTACGTGAACGGCGAGCTCGTCCAGGAGGGGAACACGGGCGAGCTCCTGTGGCCGATCGCCTACATGCTGGCCGACCTCTCCCGCCTCGTCACGCTCGAACCGGGCGACGTCCTTCTGAGCGGGACGCCGGCGAACTCGCGCCCGGTCGAGCCGGGCGACGTCGTCGAGGTCGAGGTCGAGCGAGTCGGGCGCCTTGCGAACCGAGTCGTCGAGGCGAAGGACGACCTCGCGCCGGTCGGCGTGCTGCCGGCCGACACGCCGAACGCGCGCCACGTCGCGCTCGCCGTTCCCGAGGAGACGGCGTGACCGCGACGGCGACGGTCGGTGGCGTCGACGTCTCTCCCGGTCACTTCGTCGGAGGGCGGCGGATCTTCTCCGAGCGCACGTTTCCCGACCTCTCACCGATCGACGAGAGCCGGCTAGCGGACGTCGCGCGCGGGGGGGCCGACACCGTCGAGGCCGCCGTCGAGGCAGCGCGCGAGGCGTTTCCCGCCTGGGCGGCTCTCGGGCCCGAGGGGCGAGGCGAGCACCTCTTCCGGATCGCCGACCTGATCGAGGAGCGGCAGGAGACGCTCGCCCAGGTGGAGACGCTCGACAACGGCTCCCTCCTCGAAGCGTCGCGCCTGCGGCTCATGAAGCGCGCGGCGCGCAACTTCCGCTTCTTCGCGCAGCTTGCGATCGACCTCGAGCGGCGCTCCTGGGAGGCGGACGGGACGCGCTACGACGTCCGTCGCGATCCTTCCGGCGTCGCTGCGCTCGTGACACCGTGGAACGCGCCGCTCATGCTCGAGACGTGGAAGTGCGGCCCTGCCCTCGCCGCGGGCTGCACCGCCGTCCTGAAGCCGGCCGAGTGGGCGCCGCTCACCGCCTCGCTCCTCGCCGAGATTGCCGCCGACGCGGAGCTCCCCGCCGGCGTCCTGAACGTCGTCCAGGGCATTGGCGAGGAGGCGGGCGCGGCGCTCGTCTCGCACCCGGGGATCGCGCGGATCTCGTTCACGGGCTCGGTCGAGACCGCCCAGGCGATCGCGCGCGCGGCGGCGACGAACCTGACGCCCGTTTCGTTCGAGCTCGGCGGCAAGTCGCCGTTCCTCGTCTTCGCCGACGTCGACCTCGACCGCGCCGTCGAGACGGCCACGTACCAGTACGACAACGCCGGCCAGGTGTGCCTCGCGGGCACCCGTCTCCTCGTCGCGGAGTCGATCGCCGGCGAGTTCCTCGACCGCTTCCTCGCGGCCGTCGCGGAGCTTCGCCTGGGCGACCCGCGCGACCCGGAGACCGACATCGGCCCCCTGATCACCCGCGAGCATCTTGCGCGCGTCGAGGGCTACGTCGAGCGTGCGGCCGCCGAGGGGGCGCAGCTCGTCTTCGGCGGGCGCGTCTCGCCCGAGCTCGGCGGCCTCTACTACGAGCCGACGCTCTTCACGGACGTCCGTCAGGAGATGGAGATCGTCCAGCGCGAGGTGTTCGGTCCCGTCCTCACGCTCCAGACCTTCGCGGACGAGGACGAGGCGGTCGAGCTCGCGAACGGGACCGAGTACGGACTCGCCGCGACGGTCTTCACGCGGGACGAGGAGCGAGCGGAGCGGCTCGGCGAACGGCTGGTCGCAGGGACGACCTGGGTCAACTGCTTCTACGCGCGGGACCTCGCGGCGCCGTTCGGCGGCGCGAAGCGCTCCGGGATCGGGCGGGAGGGCGGCGAGTGGAGCTTCGACTTCTACGCGGACGTGAAGACCGTGGCGAGGAGGGTGGGTTGATGGCGACGGAGACGACCGAGACGACCGGGGCGCGGACGGGCGAGCAGTTCCTCGCGGGTCTTCGAAGCGAGGAGCGCGAGATCTGGCTCGAGGGCGACAAGGTGACGGACCCGTCGGCGCACCCGAAGCTCGCCGGCGCGGCGCGCTCGCTCGCCCGCCTCTTCGACCTCCAGCACGACGATCCCGAGACGTTCCTGATGGAGAGCCCGGACAGCGGCCGACCCGTCAACGTGACCCACGTCCACCCCAAGAGCCGCGAGGACCTCGAGCGGCGCCGGACGGCCTCGAAGCGGATCGCGGACGAGACGGTGGGGATGATGGGGCGGACGCCCGACTACCTGAACTACACATTCGCCTGCTTCGCGGCCCGCGCCGACGTGTGGGCCCGGTACGGAAACGAGGAGGGCGCACGGAACGTCGTCGAGTACCAGCGCCGGATGCGCGACAACGATCTCGCCCTCACGCACACGCTCATCA
>JALZFU010000065.1 GCA_030861385.1 Actinomycetota bacterium | reverse complement strand
CCCTCGGCGCCGTCGCCGCGTCCGCGGCCTGGGCGCCACGCGGCCGGTCCGCGCGCGAGTGCGCAACCCTCGTCCTCGTCGCCGGCAGCGCGCTCGTCTACCTCGCCTCGCTCGCGATCGTGACGGCGTTCCAGCCGGGCGCGGAGGCGCTCGACACCGGTGTCGGCCTGGACGTGCGCCAGCAGGGCCAGGCGCTCCTCAGCGTCTTCTGGAGCGTCCTCGGAGTCGCGCTCCTCTCGGCCGGCCTCCGCGGCGACCGCTCCGGGGTTCGGCGCTCGGGCTTTGCCCTCCTCTCGATCGCGGTGGCGAAGGTCTTCCTCTTCGACATGGCCGCCCTCGAATCCGGCTACCGGGTCCTCTCGTTCGTCGTCCTCGGCCTCTTGCTCCTCGCCGGCGCGTATGCCTACCAGCGCGTCCGGCAGACGAACCGTGCGGTGAGCTCGCCGCGGCCTAGACCGTCTTGAACTGCTCGAACGGCTGCCGGCAGCTCGGGCAGTAGCGGATCGAGCGGCAGGGCGTCGGCCCGAAGATGTTCTCGAGCCGGGTGCCCGTCGAGCCGCAGTAGGGGCACCGAAACGGGCCGTGCTCGAGCTGCACGAGCTGGACCGGCTGGGGCGGACGGGGCCCGGGGGGAGCAAACCCCGCCGCCCGGAGCTTGTCGCGCCCGGCGGGCGTGATCCGGTCCGTCGTCCACGGCTCGGCGGTCGTCACGACGACGTCCGGATCGCCGCCGAGCTGGCGGACCGCGTCCGCGACCGTCTCGCGCATCGCTTCGAGCGCCGGGCAGCCGAGGAACGTGGGGGCGAGCTCGATCCGTACTCGCGCGCCGTCGACGACGACGCCGCGGACGACGCCGAGGTCGACGACGGAGATGACCGGAATCTCGGGATCGGGAACGTTCCCGAGCGCCGCCCAGACCCGCTCGGCCGTCAGCTCGGCGAGCGCGCTCACCAGGAGGCTCCGGGTGCGCTTCGCCGCACCATCGCCATCTCCTCCAAGAGCGCCGACAACTCGGCGACGTGCTCGCCCCGCCCGACGGCCGCCACGGGCTCGCGGCCGACCGCCTCGGCGAGCGCGCCGCGCTCGTCCTCGGAGACGAGCCCGAGCGCGAGCGGCCAGAGCTCATCGAGCGCCTGCTCGAAGCGGCGCCGCTCGGAGGAGGCACGGAGGCGTTCGGCCCACATGCGCGCGTGCATCAGGTGGTAGACCTCCTCCCGCTCGATCTTCGTCGCGAGCCCGGCGAGCGCCTCCCATTCGGACATGCGAAGCGCGGCGATCCGGATCGCGTCGGCTGTTTCGTAGAGGTAGTGACGCGCGATCGTCCGCGCCCAGTCGGGGACGAGGCGGAGCTCGACGAGCTGCGCCGAGCGGTACTCCTCCCGCGCGCGCTCGAACGCGAGCTCGTCGGCGGTCGTCCCGAGCTCGGCCGCGGCAAGCTCGTAGAGCGCGCGTGCGTGGCCGATCTCGCCCTGCGCGATCGACGAGAAGGCGACGTCTTCCTCGAGGAACGGCGCGATGCCCGTCCACTCGGAGTTGCGCCAGCCCAGGACGAGCTCGTCGTCGGCGAGCTCGAGGAGGAGGTCGGTGCGCGCGGGGGCGGCGGTCGTCACCGGCTCGCCGCGCGGTCGCGTGCTTCGCGGAGCTTCACCTTCAGCGAGTAGCCGTCCACCCGCCGGTAGTCGCGGTCGAAGACATCGGCGACGTACGGGTCGTCGACCTGCCGGATCGCGTCGCGCGGCACGATCCAGAGCGCCGTCGATTCGTTCCGGCGGCCGTAGAACTCGATCGCGTAGGCCTCCGCGAACTCGGCATTCGGCGCCTCGAGCGACCCGCCGTGCTGGAACGGCGCTCCCTCGCGCTCTTGGCGGAAGACCTCCCAGATCCGCGTGGGGGAAACGCTGGTTCCCGCGCCCGCCCGCTTCGTTTCGGTGGCGCCCACGGTCGTCCTAAGCGGCCTGGGCGAGGACGACGTCACGGACCCATGCCGTCTCGTCGCGCGTCACGCGTCGGAACCCGAGACGCTCGGCGGTTCGCGGCCCGTGGCCGGTGACGACCCGCTTGAGCTCGTCCCAGTCGGGCTCGCTGTACGTCCAGCGGCCGGTCTCCTCGTCTCTCCGAAGCTCGGGATCGGGCACGGTGAGGCCGAGTTCCCAGATCTGAGGCACGTAGCCGTCCAGGAACTGCTGGCGCGCGTCCTCGTTCGCCTGGCTCTTGATTCGCCACTCGTACATCGGGTCTTGCTCGGCCGGGATCGGGTTCCCGTGGAACGTCATGAGCGGACCCCACCAGCGGTCGAGCGCCTCCTGGACGAGCTCGCGCTGCTCGTCCGTCCCCGTCACCATCGCGAGGACGACGTCGCGGCCGTGCAGGATGTGGAACGACTCCTCCCAGCAGATCTTCTTCATGATCCGCGCGTACGGCGCGTAGGAGCACTTGAGGAGCGCCTTCTGGGAGATGATCGCAGCGGCGTCGACGAGCCAGGCGATGACGCCGACGTCGCCCCAGGTCTTCGTCGGGTAGTGGAAGACGTTGTGGAACTTGCTCTTGCCCGAGACCAGGTCGTCGAGGCAACGCTCGCGCGGCTTCCCCAGGTCGTCGACGACGCGGTAGATGAGCTGAGCGTGGCCGACCTCGTCTTGCACCTTCGCCGTCAGCGCGAGCTTCCGCTGGAGCGTGGGCGCCCGCAGTATCCATTCGCGCTCGGGAAGCACGCCCATGAGCTCGGAGTTCGCGTGCATCTCGATGAACTTGACGAGCCTCGCGCGGTACTCGGCGGGAAGCCAGTCGGTCGCCTCGACCTGTCCGCCAGCCTGCACGTACGCCTTGAAGTCGTCCTCGGCGCGCGGCGCCATTTGCCCCTCCTACCGAACGGTCGTTAGTGTCCGTCGACATTAGCACGCCTCGCCGTCAGGAGCTCGCCCGCCACGCGGCGCGCCTCTTCGCCGAGAAGGGCTACCACGGGACGTCGATCGGCGACCTCGCCGACGCGCTCGGGGTCCAGAAGGGATCGCTCTATGCCCACATCGAAGGGAAGCAGGAGCTCCTGTACGCGACCATGCGCGAGGGCGCGGACGCGTTCCACGCCGCGCTCGACGCGATTCCGGAGCGCGTCCGGGCGACCGAGAAGGTTCGGCTCGCCCTTCGCGGCCACCTCGCCCTCGTCGCCGAGCAGCTCGCCGTCGCGACGGTCTTCGTGCAGGAATGGCGCTACCTCGAGGGCGAGCGGCGCGACGAGATCGTCGCCGAGCGGCGGCGCTACGAGGAGCGGATTCGCGCCCTCTTCCGGGAGGGAAGGGAGCAGAGCGAGCTTCGGACCGACCTCGACGAGCAGGCGGCCGCGCTCCTCTTCCTCTCGGCGGCGAACTGGGCGTACACCTGGCTCCGCCCCGACGACGACACGGACGCCGTCGCCGATCGCTTCTACTTGCTGCTCGTCGAAGGCATGCGGGGCTACTCGACACCGGCGTGATCGTGGCGCGGACGGCCCCTGGCGGGATCGAGTCGTCCTGCCGCGTCGGTCCATAACGGGTGGCGGCCGCCGTCCTCATCGTCAACCCGCACGCGAGCCGCGTAACGCCAGAGCTTGTCGCGGCCGTCGCGCGCGAGCTCGGGGACGTCGAGACGCTTCTCACGCACGCGCCCGGCCATGCGACCGCGCTCGCTCGCGACGTCCGCTCGGAGCGGCTCTATGTCTTCTCCGGGGACGGAGGCTTCAACGAGGTGGTGAACGGCCTCGAGGAGGCCGTCCCGGTCGGGTTCATCCCCGGCGGCGGGACGAGCGTCCTCCCGCGCGCGCTCGGCCTCCCGCGCGATCCGGTCGAGTGCGCGCGCGCCCTCGCGCGCTCCCGGGCCACGCGGCGGATCTCGCTCGGGCGTGCGAACGGACGGCGCTTCACCTTCTCGGCCGGCCTCGGCCTCGACGCCGAGCTCGTCCGCGAGATCGATCGTGTCAGGTGCTCGCAAGGCCGGCGACCGGGCGACCTCACCTGGGTCGCGACGCTCGCGCGGCTCCTCGTTTCGCGGCGCGGTCGGCTCCCGCCGGCCGTTACCGTGCTCGGACGGGGACGAGCGGCGTTCGCGCTCGTTGCGAACTGCGACCCCTACACGTACGCGGGGTTCTTGCCGGTCCGCGTCGCGCCCTCCGCACGCTTCGAGCTCGGCCTCGACCTCGTTGCGCCCGTCGAGCTTCGTCCCACCCGGCTCGTGCGGGCCGCCTACGGAGTCGTCGTTCGCCCCACGCACGTGCGCGCCCCATGGCTGATCCATGTCCACGACGCGGACGAGCTTCGGATCGAGTGCGACGCGCCGACGCCGCTCCAGGTCGACGGCGAGGACGTCGGCGACGCGCTCGACGCGCACTTCGTCGCGGAGCGCGGCGCCCTCGACGTCATCGTGTCGTGACGCTCGATCGTTCCCTCGGACGAGACCCGGCGTCCGCTTCGCGGACTCGTGCGAGCGCGTGAGAAACGCGGCTCGTAGCCGAACCCGCGCGCGGCCGGCTCCAGCCCCGTGGGGTACATTCGCCTGGCGATGGCCCAGGTACTTCCCGCCGAGCACGAGCTTCGGCGTGTGATCGGCGACGGCGAGGCGGTCGCGGACGGCGAGGTCGAGGGGCTCGACGAGAGCGACCTCCTCGCGCTCTACGGCGACATGGTGCTCCTGCGAACGTACGACGAGCGCTCGCTCGTCTACCACCGCCAGGGCCGCATCGGAACCTACGCGATCTTCTGGAACCACGAGGCGATGCAGGCGGGCTCCGCCTACGCGCTCGCGGACGACGATTGGATCTTCCCGTCGTATCGCGAGTCCGCCATCGGTCTCCTGCGCGGCATGCCCGCGGCGACCGTCCTCTCGTGGTGGCGCGGCCATCCGGCCGGCTGGTGGAACCCCGTCGACTACAACGTCGCGTCGATCTGCGTTCCGATCGGGACGCACGTGCCGCACGCGGCCGGCCTCGCTTGGGGGAAGAAGCTGCGCGGCGAGGAGGCGTGCGCGATCGTCTACTTCGGCGACGGGGCGACGTCAGAGGGCTCGTTCCACGAGGGCGCCAACTTCGCCGCCGTCATGCAGGCCCCCGTCGTGCTCTTCTGCAACAACAACCAGTGGGCGATCTCGACTCCGCTCTCCGCTCAGACCCGTGCGGAAGCGCTCGCGGACAAGGCGGTCGGGTACGGCATGCCGGGCGTCCGCGTGGACGGGGCGGACGTCCTCGCCGTCTACGACGTGACGCGCGAGGCCGTCGAGCGCGCCCGGGCCGGCGGCGGTCCGACCTTCATCGAGGCGGTGACGTACCGGACGGCACCGCACGCGACCGCCGACGATCCCCGAGCGTACATCGACCTCGAGCGCGTGGAGGAGGAGCGGAGGCGGGAGTGCGTCGGGCGCTACGAGGCGTACCTTCGTCGCATCGGCGCCTTGACCGACGCGACCGCCGCCGAGGTGCGCGAGGAGGCAGCGGCCGCGATGCGCGCGGCGATCGCCGAGGCGGAGGCCGAGCCACCGACGGACGTCGCGCTCCTCTTCGAGACCGCGTACGCCGAGCCGCTGCCCGCGTTCGCCGAAGAGCTGGCCGAGCTTCGCCGCCTACTCGAGGGCTCGATTGGCTGAGCGGACGCTCGTCGAGGCGGTGAACGACTGCCTCCACGTCGAGCTCGAGCGCGACGAGTCCGTCATGGTCATGGGTGAGGACGTCGGCCGTGCCGGCGGCGTCTTCCGCGCGACCGCGGGCCTGCGGGCGCGCTTCGGCCCCGACCGCTGCGTCGACACCCCGCTCGCGGAAGCCGGGATCCTCGGCACGGCGGTCGGCCTCTGCATGGCCGGCTGGCGCCCCGTCTGCGAGATGCAGTACGACGCGTTCAGCTACCCGTGCCTCGACCAGCTCATCACGCACGTCGGTCGCTACCGCTGGCGGACGGGAGGGGGGATGGCGTTCCCGCTGGTCGTCCGCATGCCCTACGGCGGAGGCGTGCGAGCGCCCGAGCTCCACGACGACTCCCCGGAGGCCTACTACGTCCATACGCCCGGCGTGAAGGTGGCGATCCCCGCGACGCCCGCCGACGCGAAGGGCCTGCTCGCCGCCGCGATCCGCGATCCCGATCCCGTCGTCGTCCTCGAGCCCAAGCTCCACTACCGAACCATGCGCGGAGAGGTCCCGGAGGGGGTGCACGTCGTCCCGCTCGGCGCGGCCCGCCTCGCGCGCTCGGGCACCGACGTGACGCTCGTCGCCTACGGGGCGATGGTGCCGCTCGCCGAGCAGGCCGCAAGCGTCCTCGTCGACGAGGCGAGCGTCGAGGTGCTCGACGTGCGGACTCTGAAGCCGCTCGACGAGGAGGCCCTTCTCACGTCGGCGGCGAAAACCGGGCGCGTCGTGATCGTGCAGGAAGCGCCGCGGACGGCCGGGTACGGTGCCGAGCTGGCCGCAATCCTCGCCGAGAAAGCGATCCTCGACCTTCGTGCGCCGGTCGTCCGCGTGACCGGGTACGACGTCCCGTACCCGTACTGGCAGATCGAGGACGCGTACATGCCCTCGGTGGAGCGCGTCGTCGTGGCAGCGCGTCGAGTCCTCGCGTTCTAGCGTGGCGTACGAGTTCAAGCTCCCCGACCTCGGCGAGGGCCTGACCGAGGGCGAGATCGCTCGCTGGCTCGTCTCCGAGGGCGAGGAGGTCGGCGAGGACCAGCCGCTCGTCGAGATCCAGACCGACAAGACCACCGTCGAGATCCCCTCGCCCGCGGCGGGGACGGTCGCCCGCATCCTCGTCGAGGAGGGGAAGACCGTCCCGGTCGGGACGCTGCTCGTCGTCATCGGCGACGACGCCACCGTCTCCGACGAGCAGCCGCGCGCTGAGCCCCCGCCGCAGCGTGAAGCAGCTCGATCCGCTGTTCTGGCCGACGAGACGAGCGTCCGTCCTCCGGAGGGGCGCGTTCGTGCGACGCCGCTCGTCCGTCGGCTCGCGCAGGAGCTCGGGATCGAGCTCGAGGTGCTCCTCGGCACCGGCCCGCAGGGCCGCGTGACCGAGGACGACGTTCGTCGCGCGGCCGCGTCTCGGTCCCAGACGGTGGAACCGACGCCCGAAGGACGACGGGAGCCGCTTCGCGGCGTCCGCCGGCTCGTCGCCGAGCGCCTGGTGCGATCGCACCACGAGGTCGCGGCGGTCACCGTGGTCGAGGAGTGCGACTTCACCGAGCTCGATTCGGTGCGCGGGCGGCGAAGCTTCCTTCCGTACGTGCTCGCGGCGACGGTGCGCGCTCTCATCAAGGTCCCCGAGCTGAACGCCCGGCTCGAGGGCGAGGAGATCGTATTCCTCGATCGGCACGACCTCGGCGTCGCCGTTCAGACCGCGCAGGGCCTCGTCGTTCCCGTGCTTCGCGGCGCCGACGCGAAGTCGCTGGACGAGCTGGAGGCGGAGGCGGGGCGCCTTGCCGACGCGGCTCGCGCCGGTGCGCTCAGGCCCGAGGAACTCCGCGGATCGACCTTCACCGTGACGAGCGGCGGGAAGCTCGGCGGCCTCTTCGCGACGCCGCTCGTCAACCACCCGGAGGTGGGAATCCTCGGCGTGCACCGGATCGCGGATCGCCCCGTCGTCCGCGACGGCGCGATCGTGCCGAGGAAGATCGGCCTCCTCTCGTGCAC
>JALZFU010000310.1 GCA_030861385.1 Actinomycetota bacterium | reverse complement strand
GGGTGAGCGTTCCCGTCTTGTCGAGGATGACGGTGTCGAGGGAGGCCGACTGCTCGATCGCGATCGCGTTCTTGAAGAGGATCCCTCGGCGCGCACCGAGCCCGGTGCCCACCATGATCGCCGTCGGAGTCGCCAACCCGAGGGCGTCCGGGCAGGTGATGACGACGACCGTGATGGCGAAGAGGAGTGCGTCGAGCACCTGGCGGTCGACGATGCCCCACCAGATGAAGAAGGTGCCGAGACCTCCGATTAAGGCGACGAGGACGAGCCAGAAGGCCGCGCGGTCGGCCAGTCTCTGCGCCGGCGCCTTCGAGTTTTGCGCCTCCTGGACGAGCTTGACGATCTGCGCGAGCGCGGTGCCTGAGCCAACCGCAGTCGCCCGCGCCCGGAGGGTGCCCTGCTTGTTGATCGTCGCGCCGACGAGCTGGTCGCCCGGCTTCTTGCTGACGGGCAGCGACTCGCCCGTCACCATCGACTCGTCGACCGAGCTTTCGCCTTCCAGGACCGCGGCGTCGACCGGAACCTTCGCTCCCGGCCGGATGAGGAGGAGATCGCCGACTTCGACCTCCGCCGTCGGCACCTCTCGCTCCTCGCCGTCGCGGACGACGACCGCCATCTGTGGCGCGAGGTCGAGGAGGGCGCGGATGGCGTCGTTGGCGCCGCCGCGGGCGCGCATCTCGAACCAGTGCCCGAGAAGGACGAAGGCGGCCAGGAAGGCGGCCGCCTCGTAGAAGACGTCGCCCGCGATCCAGAAGGTGGCCGCCACCGAGTAGATCCAGCCCGTCCCAATCGCGACCGCGACGAGAACCATCATGTCGAGCGTCTTGGCGCGTAGCGCGAGGTAGGCGCCGCGGAAGAAGACCCAGGACGAGTAGAAGATGACCGGCAGGCTGAGGAAGAACTGCCAGAGGTCGTCGCCCATCCCGAAGGGCGTCGGCGGCGTCTCGCCGAACAGGAACTCGCCGACGGGCGACCAGAGCGCGATCGGGACGGCAAAGAGCGCGGCCACGAGGAAGCGGTTTCGCATGTCGCGAACCATCTCGACCATCGACATGCCGGCATGACCGCCGTGCCCGTGCCCGTGGGCGTGCTCGGCCCGCTCGGCGGCGGCGTGGTCGTGCGCGGGCGCGTCCTCGCCCTCCTCCGCGATCGGATCGCAGACGTGGCCGGGGACCGAGCGCCCGGCACAGTGGTACCCGCACTCCTCGACCCACTGCTGGAGCGCCTGGACGGACGTCGCCGCCGGGTCGAACTCGACCGTCGCCGTCTGGGCGACCGGGTTCGCCTCGACCGCCCGGACGCCGGCGAGGCGGCCGAGCACGCGCTCGACGACCGCCTTCTCGGAGCCGTAGTGGAGGTTGCCGACATGGAGAACGGCGGATACTCTCCGCCCGTTCCGGCCGCCGTCCCCGCGTTCGTGGGCGTGATCGGTCATGGTCCTAGCGCGTCTTCGTGAATCGCTGCACGGCGTCCAGGAGCTCGCGGCTCTTCTCCGCCGCCGTCTCTTCGTCGCCCGACGCGAGCGCGTCGGCGACGCAATGGTCGATTTGGTCGCTCAGGACCTCGAGTGCGAGGCTCTCGAGCGCCGTCTTGACAGCGCTGACCTGGGTCAGGATGTCGATGCAGTAGCGCTCGTCGTCGACCATCCGCTCGATCCCGCGGACCTGGCCCTCGATCCGCGAGCTGCCAGAGGAGGCGCTGCGGGTCGACTGCGAAGAGCCGTGTCTGGTTGAGGATGTTGACCGCCTGAATCGCCACGTCGAGCAGCACGACGGCGATCAGGAGGACGATGATCGAGTGCTTCCCGGCGTCGGCTATCAGGAGCGAGATGAGGGCCAGCAGCAAGCCGGCGCCGGTCGCGGGGGCTGACCAGCCGCGGTCGTGAAACCGATCTGCGCGCTGCGCAGGAAGCGCGCCCGCGAGGCCGGCAAGGCCGAGGAGCGGCTGCGCCGAGTAGAGGTTCCGAACTGCTGCCCCACCCGCGATCGCAAAGAGCAAGGTGAGGGGACGGGACATCCCGGCGCGGCCGCGGGCGGTCTCGATGCGGTTGAATCCTATTTTCATAGCTATTGCTGTCCGCATCGCCCGGTTGCCCGACCGCCGCCGCGCGAAGGCGCGTTGCCCGGCATGGTCGCCATCGTCGTCTCCGAGAGCGGTGGGTTCCGCTGCGATATCCGGTTACCGTCTCGTCGCGGCGGCTCCGGGCAGGTGGAGCGGCTCGCCGATGGGAGGCCGGTAGCCGACCGAGCGCTCCGCGGCCGCGTCGACTTCTTCCGGCGTGAGAAGCACGACCGTCCGCACCGTCGCTGCTCCAGACGCATTGACGGTGAGTGCGACGGCCGTGGCACTCTCGTTGTCCGGAAGATCGGCGATGACGTAGGCGTCACGGTCGCCGAACGCGAAGTAGAAGCTCTCGAGCCGCCCGCCAACGCTCCCGATCGCCCTCGCCACGGCGTCGCGCCTGCTGTTTCCGCCCTCGCGTTGGACGCCTTTGACGCCCTCGAACGTGTACGACGCTTCGAACAGAAACTTGGGCATCAGCATACCCTCCTTCGTGGGATCGCTTCTCGACACGCCTCACTGCATATCGCGCTCGTCGCCAGGCGTTCATGACGCGTCGATCATCACCTTGATCGCCTCGCGCTCGTTTCATCGGGCGGTAGCCGTCTTGGACTCCGTCCGGGCGACAGTGCGGTCGAAGACGCGACCCGTCTCGATTTCGCCTCTCGAGATGCCCGGCAGGCGCTCGGCGATTCACGGGCGCAGCAGCACCTTGATCGCGCGCCGTTGGTCCATCGCCTCGTAGCCCTCGGCGGCGCGCTCGAGCGGCAGCTCGAAATCGAACACCTTGCCGGGGTCGATCTGGCGGCTCCAGATCAGCTCGATCAGCTCGGGCAGGAACTGGCGCACGGGCGCGGGGCCGCCGTGCAGGTGCACGTGGCTGAAGAAGAGCTCCTGGCCCGGCAGTTCGACGCCGTGCGCGACGCCGACGTAGCCGACGTGCCCGCCGGGGCGGGTGGCGCGGATCGCCTGCATCATCGACTCCTGGGTGCCGACCGCTTCGATGACCGAGTGCGCGCCGAGCCCGTTCGTGAGCTCCTTGATCCTCTCGATGCCCTCGTCGCCGCGCTCTTCGATGATGTCCGTCGCTCCGTACTCGCGCGCCAGCCGCTGGCGGGGCTCGTGGCGGCTCATGGCGATGATCCGCTCCGCCCCGAGCTGCTTCGCCGCCAGCACGCCGAGCAGTCCGACCGCGCCGTCGCCGACGACGGCGACCGTCTTGCCCGGGCCGGCCTCGGCTGCCACCGCGCCGAACCAGCCGGTGCCGAGGACATCGGACGCAGCGAGGAAGCTCGGGATGAGGTCGTCGGGCGGGACATCTGGAGTGGCGACGAGGGTGCCGTCGGCCAGCGGGACGCGAGCGAGCTCCGCTTGCGTGCCGATCGCCCCCATGAGCTCTCGGTTGATGCAGGAGCTCTGGTAGCCGGCCCGGCAGATCTCGCAGGTGTTATCGGACGCAAGGAAGGAGCCGATCACGAACTGCCCGGGCTTGATCGTGGTCACCTCACTGCCGACGTCCTCGACGATCCCGACGTACTCGTGACCCATCGCCACCGGCCAGTCGTATGCCTCGAACCCGCGATACGGCCACAAGTCCGACCCACAGACGCACGTCGCGGGCAGGCGAATGATCGCGTCCGTCGGCTCGATGATCCGCGGCTCGTCGCGCTCCTCGACCCGCACGTCGCCCGGCCCGTACATGACAGCACCACGCATCAGTTCTCTCCTTCCGTGATCGGCGGCGCCTCGCCGTACTGCTCCTCGCTGACGTGCTCACCCCAGGTCACGACGTTTCCCTGCGCGTCGGCTTGCTGGATCGCGACGTGGGTCATGAAACGGGTCGGCGCGGCGCCGTGCCAGTGGTTCTCAGCCGGCTCGAAGAACACGCGGTTGCCGGGCCGGATCACCTCGATCGGACCGCCTTCCCGTTGGCAGAGGCCGACGCCCTCGGTGACCCAGATCGTCTGCCCGTGAGGGTGCGTGTGCCAGGTGGTGCGTGCGCCCGGGGTGAAGTGGACGCTGGCCGCGCCGATCGAGGACGCGTCGGACGGTGTCGCGATCGTGTCGATGTAGACGTCGCCCGTGAACCAGTCGGCCGGGCCGCGACCGGTCTCGTCGACGTTGCGGGTGATCTTCATCTCTCCCCTCCTCGCGTCATCGGTCGATCATCGCCTGTGCGTCATCGGTCGATCATCGCCTGCTGCCTCAACCGGGCGAGCAGGCGAAGGCGTCTTGGGACTCTCCTCCTGACGCCGGCCCCACCACGATCGACGACCCTCGGTCGCCGGGCGAGACGGCTAGGCGGGGACGAACGTGACGGCCTCCTCGCGGCCGTCGGGGTGGAAGACGTGGCTGCGCGCCGGCCATGTCTCCGCGACCAGCCGGCCGCGGCGGACAACCCACCGGCGCACCGGGCGGAGGCGCAGGACCTCGAGCGCGTTCGGCGCCTCGTAGACGACGAGGTCGGCCGGCTTCCCCTCCTCGAGCCCGTACTCGTCCTCGACGCCGAGCGTCCGCGCTCCGCGCGTCGTCGCGCACGCGAGCATCTCAGGGATCTCGTCGAGCCCGCTCATGTGGCAGAAGTGGAGGGCGAGGCTGGCGGCGTCGACCATGTCGGCCGAGCCCAGCAGGTACCAGGGATCCATGATCACGTCGTTCCCGAGCGACACGTTGACGCCGGCGTGCAGGAGCTCCTTGAGCTGGGCGAAGCCGCGCCGCTTCGGGTAGGGGTCGAGCCGCCCCTGGATGAGCGAGTTCGCGAACGGGTTCACGACGATGTTGATCCCGGCGCGCCGAAGGAAGCCGTGCAGCTTCGACGAGTAGTACGGCTCGTACGAGCCCATCGCCGTGCAGTGGCTCGCCGTCACCCGCCCGCCGAGGCCGAAGCGCACGGCGTCGTCGGCCATCACCTCGAGGAAGCGGGACTGCCGGTCGTCCGTCTCGTCGCAGTGGACGTCGATCCGCCGGCCGTACGCCTTCGCGAGATCGAAGACGCGGTGGACCTCCCGGAGACCCGCCTCGGCCGTCGCCTCGTAGTGCGGGATTCCGCCGACGCAGTCGGCCCCGAGCCGGAGGGCGTTCTCGAGCCGCTCCTCGTCCGCCGGGTCGGTGTAGATGCCGTCCTGCGGGAAGGCGGTCACCTGGATCGTGACGAGCTCGGCCACCTCGTCGCGGAGCGCCAGGAGGCCTCGGAGCGGCGCCTCGTTCGGGCCGCTCACGTCCGCGTGCGCGCGGATGAACAGCGTCCCGCGCGCGACCGACCACGCGACCACCTGGCGCGCGCGCTCCAGCACGTCCTCGACGGTGAGCGAACCCTTGAGCTCGCCCCAGACGCGGATCCCCTCGAGGAGCGTGCCCGACTCGTTGTAGCGCGGCCTTCCGGCCGTCAGGCTCGCGTCGAGATGGAGGTGGCAGTCGACGAGCGGCGGCGTCGCGAGCCGGCCTGCGGCGTCGAGCTCGCGGCGGGCGTCGACGTCGAGGGCGGGGCCGATCAGCGTCCATCGGCCGGCCTCCGCGGCGAGGTCGACCATATCGTCCCGGCCCGCGATGCGTGCGTTCCGGACGACGAGGTCGGCGGTCACCGGCGCACTCTACTCGGGCTCGTGCGGGGCTCTTGATCGCCGTCCGTCCGACGCGCGAGAATCGCCGTGGTGCGCTGGCTCGGTGGCAAGGCGGCCGTGTTCGTGCTGTCGTTCGACGTCGACGCCGAGTCGCCCATCCTCGCTCACGGTCTCCGTCATGCGGAGAACGCGATGGCGATGACGCACCAGGCGTACGGCCCGCTGGTCGGCGTGCCGCGCCTGCTTCGCCTCCTCGAGGAGTACTCCCTCGCCGCGACCTTCTTCGTCCCCGGCCTGACCGTCGACCGCTACCCCGAGACGGTCGAGCGGATCGCGGCGGCCGGTCACGAGATCGGCCACCACTCGTACAACCACGTGAGCCCGGTCAACCTCTCGGAGGGCGAGGAACGCGAGGACTTCGAGCGGGCGCTCGCCGCGCTCGAGCGCGTGGGCGTCCGTCCGCGCGGCTACCGTGCCGCCATGTGGGAGGCGACCTGGCGGACGCCGGGGCTCGTCGCCGAGTACGGGCTCGCCTACGACTCGACCCTGATGGACGACGACCGGCCCTACCTGCTGGAGATGGAGTCCGGGACGATCGCCGAGCTCCCGCCGCACTGGAGCCTCGACGACTGGGAGCAATACGCCTTCCTGCCCGACCCGGCGATCGGGTCGGTGATCGAGGCCCCGGGCAAGGTCTTCGACCTCTGGTCGCACGAGCTCGACGCGATGCGGCGCCACAACTGCCTCTTCATGCTGACGAACCACCCGTTCCTCTCCGGCCGGCCCGGCCGGGTGGAGACGCTCCGGCGGCTGATCGAGCACGCTCTCGGCCGCGGCGACGTGGACGTCGTCACGGCGGGGGAGGTCGCCGACCGCGTACTCGACGACCCGGAAGCACCCCGCCGGCGACTCCGCCCGGTCGAGGTGGACGCAGCCGTGTACCCGACGCTCTAGGAAGGAGGCGCGCGATGTCGACGATCGAAGAGAGGGAGCGACGCGAGCTCGCCGAGGCGGTCCAGATCGACCCGCACGGGATCGAGCCGATACCCGACCGCGACCGCGACTCGACCCCGCTCCAGCAGTTCTGGATCTGGTCGGGGGCGAACATCGCCCCGATCAACTGGGTGCTCGGCGCGCTCGGGATTATCCTCGGCCTCTCGCTCCTCGAGACGATCCTCGTCGTCGCGATCGGGAACGTCGTCGGGTGCGCGCTCTTCGGGCTCTTCTGCGTCATGGGGCACCGGACGAGCGTCAACCAGATGGTGCTCTCGCGGAGCGCCTTCGGGATCCGTGGCGCCTACGTGCCGCAGATCGCCCAGCTCTTCCTCACGATGGGCTGGGTCGGCGTCAACACCTGGATCGTCCTCGATCTCGCCATGGGCGTTCTCGACGAGCTCGGGGTCGAGGGCGGCAGCGGCGTCAAGTACGCGATCGCCTTCTCGCTGATGGCGCTCCAGGTTGTGATCGCGATCTTTGGCTTCTACCTCATCCGGACGTTCGAGAAGTACACCGTCCCCGTCGCCGCCGCCGTCATGGTGATCATGTCGATCCTCGCGTGGACGAAGTCCGACGTCGTCTGGACGAACTCGACGGTTTCCGGCGCCGACAAGTTCACGTCGATCACGCAGCTCATGACCGCGATCGGGATCGGCTGGGGCATCTCCTGGTTCACGTACTCGTCCGACTACAAGCGCTTCGTCGCGCGCCGCTACACCGACCGCCAGGTCTTCTGGGCGACCGCCCTCGGGATGTTCCTGCCGACCGTTTGGCTGGCCTCGCTCGGCGCGAGCATCACGAGCGCGACCGGCGGCGAGGGAGACCCCTCGACCCTTGTGGCCGAGGTCTTCGGCGTGATGACGATCCCCGTTCTCTTCCTGATCATGCACGGGCCGATCGCCACGAACATCCTCAACCTCTACTCATGCTCGCTCGCGGCGCTCTCGCTCGGCCTGAAGATCAAGCGCTGGGTACTGACCGCGATCGCGGGCGTGATCGGGAGCATCGTCCTCGTCGCGTTCATCCAAGAGAACGACTTCGCCTCGTCGTTCGACAAGTGGATGGTCTCGATCATCGTCTGGGTGAGCCCGTGGGCGGGCGTCACGCTCGTCGAGTACTTCGTGCTCCGGCGGGGGAGGGTCGACGTGCAGCAGCTCTATGAGCCGCCCGCGCGGTCGATCTACGGGGATGTCAACTGGCCCGCCATCATCGCGCTCGTCGTCGGGCTCATCGCCGGATGGGCGTGGGAGTACGGCCTCGTCGGGCCGATGCAGGGGCCGATCGCGCGGGCGCTCGGGAACACGGACTTCTCGTGGGCGGCCGGCATGATCGTCGCGGGCGCGCTCTACTACTGGCTCGCGGCCCAGCGGGTGCGCCAGACGACCCCCCTGCGGGCGCCGGCGTGAGCGCCTGAGTGGAGCGGATCGAGGTTCCGGCCCGCGAGGGCCGCGGCGTCAGGCTCGCCGCCGGCCGGAGCTTCCGCGTCGTCGACGTCGAGGGGCGCCAGTGCGTCGACGTCTTCGCCTTCTGCGCCGACGACGTCTCCGAGTACCACTCGGCCGAGCACACCCGCGTCCACGTGAACGGGCTCTTCCCGCGCCCGGGGGAGCACTTCGTGACCAACAAGCGGCGGCCGATCCTCCTCTTCGAGGAGGACGCGACGCCCGGCGTCCACGACATGCTGATCGCCGCCTGCGACCCCTCCCGCTACGAGGGCCTCGGCGTCCGGGGCTGGCATCCCTCGTGCCAGGAGAACCTCGAGCGCGCGATGGCCGAGCTCGGCCACGAGCGGATCGAGATCCCGCAGCCGATCAACCTCTTCACCAACGTCCCGGTCGACGACGACGGCGTCCTCGACTGGCTGCCGTCGCGCACGGAGCCGGGCGACTACGTCCAGCTTCGCGCCGAGGTCGACGTCTTCGTCGTCGCCTCGTCCTGCCCGCAGGACATCGTCCCGATCAACGACAAGAACCCGACGCGGGTGGCGATCGAGCTGCTGTGACGCGGATCGACGTCCCTGCGCGGGAGGGCCGTGGCGTCCGCTTGGCCGCCGGCCAACGC
>JALZFU010000047.1 GCA_030861385.1 Actinomycetota bacterium | reverse complement strand
CACGGGAGCCGAGCGCGGGCCCGAGCTTTGGACCGTCCTCGTCGCTTTGCCGCGCTCCGAGGCGCTCCGGCGCGTCGAGGTCGCCCTTGCCGCCATCCCGGGAGCGTGAACGGGCGCCCGTCGCTCGGCCGGATGATCGCTATAACGCAGGCCACTCCCCGTGTTGCTCTACGACTCTCTTTCGCGCGCGAAGGAGGAACTCCCTCCGCCGCCCGGCCCGATCGGGATGTACGTCTGTGGGCCGACCGTCTACCAGCGGATCCACGTCGGGAACGCGCGGCCGTATGTCGTCTTCCTCTGGTTGAAGCGCTGGCTCGAAGAGTTGGGCTACGCCGTGAGGCTCGTCGAGAACGTCACCGACATCAACGACAAGATCTACGACGCGGCGCGCGAGCAGGGCATCGCGAGCGCCGAGCTCGCCGTGAGGGCGACGCGCTGGTACGTCGAGGACACCGACGAGCTCGGGCTGGGCCGTCCCGACGTCGAGCCGCTCGCGAGCGAAACGATTCCGGAGATCGTCGCGCTGATCGAGGAGCTCCTCGGCCGCGGGCTCGCCTACGAGTCCGGCGGCGACGTCTACTTCCGCGTGTCGCGCTTCCCGGAGTACGGCGCCCTCTCCGGTGCAAAGCGCGAGGACATGGTCGCGCAGGAGCCGAGCGACCGGAAGGAGGATCCCCGCGACTTCGCGCTCTGGAAGGCGACGAAGCCCCACGAGGACACGTCGTGGGGTTCGCCGTGGGGCGACGGCCGGCCGGGGTGGCACGTCGAGTGCTCGGCGATGGCGGAGAAGCACCTCGGCGCGTCCTTCGAGCTCCACGGCGGCGGGCTCGACCTCCGCTTTCCCCACCACGAGAACGAGATTGCGCAGTCGCGCGGCGCGGGCCGCCCGTTCGCGCGCGTCTGGGCGCACAACGGGATGCTCGAGCTTGCGGCGGAGAAGATGGCGAAATCGGTCGGGAACGTCGTCACACTCCGCGACGCGCTCGACCGATGGGGACGCGAGGCGATCCTGCTCCTCTTCCTCGGCGCCCACTACCGAAGCCCGGTCGAGTACTCGGACGACGCGATGGAGCAGGCGCGAGCGCAGGCGGAGACGTTCCGCAACCACTTCGTCGGGCGCGACTACGAGCCGGAGAAGATCGAGCGGGAGCGGCTCGCGGAGATTCTGGACGACGACTTCAACACAGCCGAGGCGCTCGCGCTCCTGCACGAATGGCGGGCGAGCGGGAAGACGTCCTCGCTCTCCTGGGGCCTCGAGGTCTTCGGGCTCGCTTCGCTCACGCGTCAGCCGCGTGCGCCCGGAGAGATACGGGAGCTGGCCGAGCGCCGGCTTCGCGCGCGTCGGGAACGAGAGTTTTCCGAGGCGGATCGGCTGCGCGCGGAGATCGAGCGGTCGGGTTGGGAGATTCGCGACGTGGTGGACGGGTTCGAGCTCGTCCCGAAGTGACGCGCGAGCTCGTGTACGGGCGGCGGTCCGTCCGCGAGGTCGCGCGCGCGAAGCGGCGTGCCCTGCTGGAGCTGCTCGTCACGGAGCGCGCGCTTGCCGCCGAGCCGTGGCTTCGGGAGATCCGCGGCGTGCGAGTTCAGGTTCGCGCCGAGTCCGCCCTGAACGCTGAGGCCGGAACGCGAGACCACCAAGGCGTCGTCGCGTTCTGCGAGCCCTACCGCTACGCCGACGCCTACGAGGCGGCCGCGGGCGAACGGCCGCTCATTGCGTGCCTCGACCAGGTCACCGACCCGCGCAACCTCGGCGCCGTGTGCAGAAGCGCCGAGGGCGCGGGCGCGACCGCGGTCGTCGTCCCCGAGCACAGCTCGGCTCGTGTCACGGCGGCGGTTTGCCGCGCGTCCGCGGGCGCCGTCGAGCACCTTTCCGTCGGCGTCGTGGTGAACCTCGCGCGCTACCTGAAGGAGGTGAAGCGCGGGGACCTCTGGGTGTGGGCCGCGGACGGCGGCGCCGCGACGCGCGTCTGGGACGTCGACTTCGCGACCGGGACGCTTCTCGTCTTCGGGTCGGAAGGGCGGGGCATCCGACCGGGCGTTCGGCGGGCCTGCGACGACGCGTTCGCGGTTCCGCTCCGCGGGCGGGTGGAATCGCTGAACGTGAGCGTCGCCGCCGGCATCGCGCTCTTCGAGGCGGCGCGGCAGCGGCACGGTTAGAGATGGACTAGCGATGCTCTACCTCTTCGACGGCTACAACCTCCTGCACGCCGGCCGGTTCCGAAGCGCCGACGAGGTCGTCGACCGTCTTGCCAGCTTCCTTGCCATCCGGGGTGCGCGGGGCGTCGTCGTCTTCGACGGCGCCGGCGACGACGTCCGGCACGGCCCCCTCGAGGTGCGCTACGCGCGTCCGGCCGATCACGTACTCGAGCGCCTTGCCGCCGATCGCCGAGGCCACGAGCCCGTCGTCCTCGTCTCGTCCGATCGCGCGATCCGGCAGACGGCGGGGCAGGAGGTGACGAAGGTCGCGTCGAAGGACCTCGCGCGGGAGCTCGCTGCCCCGCAGGGCGGAGCGACGACCCGTTCCGGCTCCTCTCGCGTCGAGGACGCCCTCGACGCCGCGACGCGCGACCGGCTCGAGCGGCTTCGACGCGGGCGGGGTTGAACTTTCCACAGGCCGTTGCTACCGTAGATCACCTTGAAGCTAAGGGTTAGGGTTGACGCTCGGCCCGCACCCTCTCCCCCACGTAGAGGAGGAAAAGCGGAATGGCCCGTCCGCAGCCCGCCACCGTACGTGCTCCCGACCGGCCCCAGCGCGAAGCGGAGGACGTCCGCCTCGTCATCCGAGCGCGAAACGGCGACGGCGCCGCGCTCGACGCTCTCATCCGCCGCTACACCGGGTTCGTCCGGCTCAAGGCGAGTTCGTACTTCCTTGCCGGGGGCGAGTCCGACGACCTGGTCCAGGAGGGCCTGATCGGGCTCTACAAGGCGGTGCGGGACTTTCGCTCGGACAAGGAGGCGTCGTTTCGAAGCTTCGCCGAGCTCTGCATTACGCGACAGATCATCACAGCCATCAAGGCGGCGACTCGCTTCAAGCATCAGCCGCTGAACGCGTACGTCTCGTTCAGCCAGGCGCCCGCCGGCCAGGATGACGGCGACTGGACGCTCGGCGACGCAATTCCGGGGCCGGGCGTCGACGACCCGGCGATCTGCGTCATCTCGACCGAGGAGCTGCAGAGCCTCGTCTTCACGCTCGGGACGGGTCTCTCGCGGCTCGAGGCCGACGCCCTCCGCCTCTACATGGAAGGCCTCTCGTACGAGCAGATGGCCGTCGAGCTCGGCTGCGACACGAAGACGATCGACAACGCCCTCCAGCGTGTGAAGCGGAAGGTCGTGACGCACCAGCAGTCCCGCCAGGTCCTCTCGTAGCCCGCGGTACGATCTCCGGCGGCCCGCCGGAGTAGCTCAGCTGGTAGAGCGCACGCCTTGTAAGCGTGGGGCCGCGGGTTCGAGTCCCGCCTCCGGCTCTCGGTGGAATGGTGCGCGCCGCCGCGTCGTTTTATTCGGCGTGAGAACGCTTAACGACATTCGCAAGGAGCTCGAGCTCGCCTCCGAGCGGCGGGCCGAGCTTTGGGAGGAGCTCGCCGAGGGTCACGACGCGGGGAAGTCGGCGGAGGCAGGCCGACTCAGCCGCCGAATCGAGGAACTCTGGGCCGAGGCACGGACGGCGCGCGCTCGCGCTCGTTTCGGGCCCTCGGAGGAGATCATCACGCGCGCGCGGGCCGAGGATCGCCTCGACCGCGAGGCGCGCCGCTGGCGAAGCGCCGCGTAGGGCGAGCCGCGAGGGCACCTTCCGCGGGGCCGGCGGCGCGAGAATCCGCCGCGTGAGGATACTGCTCGTCTCCTCGATGTATCCGGGCGCCGCCGACCCCGATTTCGGGACGTTCGTGAAGGGGATGGCGGACGAGATCGAGCGCCAGGGGCACGATGTCGCGCGGGCGGTCGTCGATCGGCGCGCCGGATCGGTCGGGAAGCAGCTCGCGCTCGCGGGGCGCGCACTCTCCCGGGCGCGAGCCTTTCGCCCCGACGTCGTCTACGCCCAGTACCTCTTTCCGGCCGGCGGCGCCGCAGCCCTCGCAGCCGCGGCCGTCGGCCGGCCGCTCGTCGTCACCGCGCTCGGGCGCGACGTTCGGAACGTAGGCGACGTTCCCGGCTTTCGCGCGGCGACCCGCGTCGTTCTCGCACGCGCGGACGCCGTCATCGCGACCTCGCAATTCATCCGCCGGGGCCTCGTCGAGCGCTTCCCCCGCGTCCCCGTCGACGTCGTGTCCGACGGAATCGACCTCGAGCGCTTCCGTGGCCGGGACGCCGAGGAGGCGCGGCGCCGCGTCGGGTGGGAGGGAGAGCCGCCTCGCTTCCTCTGCGTCGGCGCTCTCGACGAGCGCAAGAACGTGCGTCGTCTCGCCGACGCGTTCAGGCGCCTCGGAGGGGGCAGCCTCGCGTTCGTCGGCGAGGGGCCCGAACGGGCCGCGCTCGCCGGGCGGCCGCGCGTGCACCTCGTCGGCCGGGTGCCGAACGCCGTCGTCGCGGACTGGATCGCCGCGAGCGACGTGATCTGCCAGCCGAGCCTCGTCGAGCCGTTCGGCCATGCGATCCTCGAGGCGATGGCGAGCGAGCGCTCGGTCGTCGCCACCGCGGTTGGCGGGCCGCCGGAGTTCGTCGCGCCCGAGGCCGGCGTCCTCGTCGACCCGACGAGCGTCGAGGCGATCGAGGAGGGCATGCGTGCGGCGGCGGAGCTCCCGTCTCCCAACCTCGCCGCCCGCGAGGCGGCGGCCGTCTACGACGTCCGGGGAGAGGCGACCCGCGTCATCGAGATCCTCGAGCGCGTCCGGGTGTCGCGGTGACAATAGAACCGTGAGCGCGCACGCCCACCCGCACGGCGACGTCCGCGCGGCCGCGGAGGGGAACCGGCGCCTCCTCGCCCTCGCGTTCCTCTTGCTCATCTTGTTCATGGCGGCCGAGGTCGCTGTCGGCATCGCCGCGCGCTCGCTCGCGCTCCTCGCGGACGCGGGGCACATGCTGACCGACGCCGCCGCTCTCGGCATCGCGCTCTTCGCGTCGGTCGTCGCTTCGCGCCCCGCTCGCGGACGGTGGACGTTCGGGTTCGTGCGCGCCGAGATCCTCGCCGCCCAGGCGAACGGGCTCGCTCTCGCGCTGATCGCGGTCTGGATCGTCTACGCGGCGATCCGGCGGCTGATCCACCCGCCTGACGTCGACGCGGCGCTCGTCCTTCCCGTCGCGGTCGCCGGGATCGCGGTCAACCTCGTCGTCGTCGCCTTGCTCGCGCGCGCCGAGCGGCAGAGCCTCAACATCCGCGGCGCGTATCTCCACGTCGCGACGGACGCCGCGGCGTTCGCCGGGACGGCGCTCGCCGCCCTTCTCATCCTCGCGACGGGTTGGGATCGCTTCGACGCGATCGCGTCGCTCCTCGTCGCCGCTCTCGCTCTCGCGGGCGCGTGGTCGCTGCTTCGGGAGTCCGGGCGCATCTTCCTGGAAGGTGCCCCGTCGTCGGCGCCGCCGCGCGAGGTGGGCGCCGCCCTCGCGGCACACCCCGGTGTCGTCGACGTCCACGACCTCCACGTCTGGACGGTCACGAGCGGGTTCCCCGCCCTCGCGGCGCACGTGCTCGTGGAGCCGGACGCGGACTGCCACCGGATCCGCCTCGAGCTCGAGCGGCTGCTCGCCGCCCGGTTTCGGATCGACCACACGACTCTTCAGGTGGAGCATGTCGGTGTCGAGAGCGGGCTCGCGATCCGGCGCTCGCCGCGATAGCCCGTTTGGGAAGTTGACCCTTTCTTTCCAAGTGTCGATAAACTTCTGCAACAGTGGGAGAACGGGGTCCTCTCACCGTCGTCATCGCCGACGACCACGATCTCTTTGCTGAGAGCGTCCGTGCGTTTCTCAGCACCGAGCGCTCGATCGACGTCGTCGGGCGAGCAGCGAACGGTGAAGAGGCGGCCCGGCTCGCGGCCGAGGTGAAGCCAGATGTCATCCTCATGGACATATCGATGCCGGTGATGGACGGCTTCGAGGCGGCGCGGAGGATTCGGGACGCGGTTCCGGGGACGTGCGTCCTCTTCCTCACCGGTTCGAACTCGCCCGCCGACGTCGCCGAGGCCCGCGCTGCGGGCGGCGCGGGCTACCTCACGAAAGACAGGATCGCCTCCGAGCTCGTGGACGCGATCTACGCGGCCGCGCCGTCCTGTCCCTGACCGGCCGCTATCCTGACTTCGTGCTTGCCGTTCTCGCCGCGCTGCAGGTCCTCGTCGCGATCTTTCTCGTCACGCTCGTCCTCATGCACTCGGGCCGGGACACCGGGTTCGGCGGCCTCGGGTTCACGCCGGCCTCGCAGGGCGGTCAGCACATCGTGGAACGGAACCTCACCCGGCTGACGGTCGTCGTCGCGCTCGTCTTCACGGCCAACTCGATCGCGCTCTTCTACCTGCTCGGGTAAACCGAGTTCCTGCGCCTCTTCGTGCTCGTTAGCTCGAGCTCTACCTAGACGCCCGGGGCCGACCCCGTCCCCGTCACGGTGAACGCCTCGGTCGCGACGGCGGGAACCAACGTCCCGTACGGGTAGCGCTCGCCGTAGAAATCGCTCTGGTTGACGAGCCGCGGCTCGCGTGCGAGGCCGAGGAGCCGCGCGGCCAGGTCGGGGAACGAGGTCGTAAACCGGAGGTTCACGATCGGCGTCGTCACACGGCCACCCTCGATCCGAAACGTCCCGTCGCGCGTCATCCCCGTCAAGACGCCCTCGCGGGCGTCGACGAGGTTCACGTAGTGAAGCCTCGTCACGTAGATCCCCTCACCGACGCGCTGGACGAGGTCGTCCACGGTCGCGTCGCCACCGGGGACGACGAGGTTGAACGGGAGCGGTCCATAGGACTGGGACGGCGCCGCGAGCGCGTGGCCCGTCGATTCGGTCCCGGCTCGCCGGGCCGTCCGCCGGTCCCATACGACCCCCCGCGCTACCCCGCGCTCGACGAGGCTGACACGTCGCTTCGGCACGCCCTCGAAGTCGAACGCCTTCGGAAGGCCGCGGGGATCGCAGGCGTCGTCGAAGAGCGTGAAGTCGGGGTGGAAGATCCGCTCTCCGACCCGACCGGCCACGTAGCTTCGTCCCTCGAGCAACGCTAGTCCGCCGAGGGAGCTCAACCCGAAGTACCAGACCAGCTCCCCGAAGGCGTAGGGCTCGAGCACGGCGCGGTAGGTCCCAGGCTCGAAATCGCCGGCGCCGCGAGTGCGCTCCGCGCGCTCGGCCGCTGCTTGCCCGACCGTCGCCGGGTCGATCGCTCCCGCCTGCCACGACGTCGCCTCGGCGTAGCCCGATTCCCCGTCGGCGGCGGCGAGCGCGACGACGGTCGCGTCGGTCATGGCCTGCGCAACCGAGACGCCGGTTGACGAGGCGACCGCCAGCTCGGCGAGCCCGCTCGTGAAGTAGCCGTAGAGGCGGTGGCGCGGGGCGGCCTCGATCGCGGCCCACGCGCGCCGCGCCTGCTCATCGGGGGTGAGCTCCGCCGTCTCGGCGTCGAAGCCCTCGACCTCGGGCGCGTTCGCCGGCGGGGGGAGGCCCGGGAACGCCGGATCCGGGCGCGCGCCTGCAGCGGCGTCGGCGGCGCGCCGCGCAGCGGAGACGAGACCCGCGTCGTCCGTCCGGTTCGTGGAGATGGTGCCGATGCGGCCGTCCTGGACGACCCGGAGTGTCAGCGAGCGGTCCTCGACGAGCGTCGGCTGGTGCACCGTCGAGCCGGCGAAGCGCGCGAATCCCGACCGTTCCGAGTGGACTACCGCCTCCACCTCGTCGCCGACGGCGGCGCGGCAGGCGCGCTCGGCCAGCTCACGAGCGCCCGGGGCGTCCTTCACGAGCGGACGCCGACCTGGACGTTGCGGAAGCGGGCGGGTGACGCGCCGTGCGAGACGTGCGCGTGCTGCCCCGGCTGGCCCTTGCCGCAGTTCGTGAGGCCGTGCATCGTCCACTCCTCACGACCGGCGATCGCATCGAGCGAGGCCCAGAAGACGGGCGTCACGCCCGTGTAGGTCGCGTCCCGCAGCATGCGGCCGAGCCGTCCCCGCTTGATCTCCCAGGCGGCCTCGGTTCCGAACTGGAAGTTCAGGCGCCGATCGTCGATCGACCAGCTCTTGTTGGTCGCGAGGTAGATCCCATCGTCGACGTCCGCCAGGAGATCCTCGAGCTTCCCCTCTCCGGGCTCGAGGTGGAGGTTGGTCATCCGAACGAGCGGCATCCGGCTCCAGCCGTCCGCGCGCATCGAGCCGCCGGCGCCGGCGCCGAGGAGGGCGGCCGTCTCGCGGGAGGAGAGGAAGCTCCTCAGCACGCCTGCCTCGACGACCGGCTCGCGACGAGCGGCGACCCCCTCGTCGTCGAACGCGAACGTCCCGAGACCGCCCGGCGTCGTCGGGTCGGCGGTGACGTTCATGAGCTCGGAGCCGTACCGGAGGGAGCCACGATCCTCGGGATGAAGGAAGCTGGTTCCCGCGTACGCCGCCTCGGTCCCGTACACCCGGTCGAGCTCCGTCGGGTGGCCCACCGACTCGTGCACCTGGAGCTGCATCTGCTCCGCGTCGATCACGACCGTCGTCACCGTCGTCGGACAGGGGTCGGCGCGCAGGAGGGCGAGCGCCTCGTCCGCGATCCGGGCGGCGTCGCGCTCGAGCGCGAGCGACTCCACGTATTCCCAGCCGGACTGGGCGCTCGTCCCGCCGTGGGCCGAGGGGTAGCTGCGCGTCTGGACGCGGCCGTCCTCCATCGCGAGGACCTCGATCCCGCCACCGCACTCGCAGACGTCATGCACGACGTCTGCACCCTCCGACGAGGCGAAGGCGCGAAGCTCGGCCTGGGCTCGAACGTAGGCCTGGGTGACCTCGATTCCAGGGGACGCCATCTCCTCCTCGGCGCGCAGGCAGAGCTCGATCTTCTCGCTGAGCGGGACCGCGATCGGGTCGCGCTCCCGCGCGGTCGCGTGCTCGCCCTGAGCTACCGCTGTCGCGACGAGATCGACGCGGCGGCTCGCGCGCGTGGAGCT
>JALZFU010000422.1 GCA_030861385.1 Actinomycetota bacterium | reverse complement strand
TGGCCGCAAGGAACCGCTCATGGTCGGATTGGAACTCCACCGACTCGTCTCCTTTAAGGTCGCCGTTAGGCGACCCGTGCAAGCCGACGAGCCTTAGATCCGCGCCATGCTCGACGCAGAAGTCGATCGCAGCGCGAACGGCCTCCTCGCTGCCCGCCTCATCGACCGCACAAACCACAGACGGCATCTGCCTCTCCTTTCCACTTGACCGTTGAGACGAGCTTCGTCGGCGCCGTCCGGGACCGAAATGGAGCGCTGGTCGTGCGATCCCTTCGGGCCTGGGCGGTCAGTACGTCGACCGATCTCGCCGCGAAATGGAGCGCCGTCCGCGCGGAAGTACGGGCATGACCCGATCGACGCGTCGGGTCGCTGCGCGCAGAGTGGTGCCGAAGGATCACGCAAACCGGAGAAGGGACATGCCGCTCGATTTCAATAGGTACTGCTCCGTTTCGCCCGAGGAGATGCGTGCACTGCAGCGAGTCGTCAGGGCCGCCCGCGGGCTATGCAGCGTTTCAGCCTCGGACGACGGCGATCCCGCCGCGGCTCGACGCGGATTTCGAACTCAGCTGCTAAGCCGTACGGAGGCCGAACTCGCGGATTCCCTTTCGGTCCTCGACTCGGTCCGGAAACGCCAAAACGGCGGGAACCATCACACTGCAACGCCGGCGCCGTGGTTGCATGAGTACCTTCGCCGTCTCGAAGGCGGAAGTACCGTTTGGAGGCCGGTCGTGTTCGAGCGAACGCCGAGCGTCGCCGCGGCGAAGGAACGCCCAAAGGGCATTCCGTGACCCCCGCGTTCCAGCAGATCCTGGCCGTGACGGCTTTGCTCGCGGGAGTCGGTCTTCTCATGGTGTTCGCAGCGGTCGAGAAGGGCGTTCTCGGCTGGAAGCGCAGAAGGTGCCCGGTTTGTCGGAACTGGACCCGGCATGGCTGTCGCTGCCGCCTTCGCTGAGCGTTGAACGGGGCCAAGCGAGCGGTCCCGGGCGACGTCGCCGTTCGGTCAAGCGGCTGCCGCCAGCTCGTGCTGCTTCTTGGCGATGCCCGTTAACAGCTCGTTGAAGGAGGCGACGAACTTCTCGATTCCCTCGCGCTCGAGGCTGGCGACGACGTCGGCGTAGTCCAGACCGACGCGGCCGAGCTCATTGAACAGGAACCGCGCCTCGTCGAGGTCGGACTCGAGCCGCGCCGCCACGCGGCCATGGTCTTGGAACGCGCGAATCGTCTCCTCGGGCATGGTCGAGATCGTCTCCGGGCCGATCAACTCCTCGACGTAGAGCGTGTCGCGGTAGCTCGGATCCTTGGTCGAGGTCGAGGCCCAGAGGCAGCGTTGCTTGCTCGCTCCGCGCGCGGCCAGGGCCTGCCAGCGCTCGCCCGCGAAGGCGTGCTTGTACTGCTGGTACGCCAGCTTGGCATTAGCGATCCCGAGGCGACCCTTCAAGTCGTCGCGTCCGAGCTCCGTCAGGCGGCGGTCGGTCTCGGTGTCGACCCGAGAGACGAAGAAGCTGGCCACGGAATTCACGCGACCGGGATCGCCCCCGGCGGCGACTAGCCGTTCCAGTCCGCGCAGATAGGCCTCGATCACCTGGCGGTGGCGCGTCAGCGAGAAGATCAGCGTGACGTTGACCGCGTATCCGCGGGCGGTCATCTCCTCGATCGCCGGGACTCCCGCGTCCGTGGCCGGGATCTTGACGAGCAGGTTCGGCCGCGCGATTGCTTCGTGAAAGCGCGTCGCCTCGTCGATGGTCGCGTCGGTGTCGTGGGCCAGGTTTGGGTCGACCTCGATGGACACGTAGCCGTCACCGGCGCTGGTGCGCTTCCAGGTCGGCCGCAGCAGGTCGCAGGCGGCGGCCACGTCGCGCATCGCGAGCTCTAGGAAGAGACGCTTGCTTACACTGGCGCCGCTCTCGGCGATCTGGTCGTCGTAGGCCTCACCGCTGGCAAGTGCCTTCGCGAAAATCGTCGGGTTCGAGGTGACGCCGACGACGGCGTCCTCCTCGAGAGCCCGCGCGAGCGCGCCCGACTTGAGCAGCTCGCGCGACAGGAAATCAATCCAGACGCTCTGCCCGAGCGCCGAGAGCCGATGGAGGCGCGAGCTCATGACGACCTCCCGCCAACGAGCTCGCGGGTGAGCGCGTCCGTCGGTGCCCGCTCCGCGATCAGGTCCTTGATCAGCGTCTCGAATTCCTCCGTCTGGCCGACGCTGATTGCACCGACCAGACGGCCTGCCTCTCCGAAGCTCGCCAGGAAGGCGGATCCGAGCGAGCCCTCGGCGGACGACTCGTCGGCGCGGCTGGTGTCGCCGAAGACGTTGATCGTGATGCCGAACACCTCGCTGAAGAACGAGGAGACGACGTCGTAGCCGCCGGCCCGGCCGGCGAGGATCCTGCCGACTTCGGTTCCCTGGTAGTTGGCGTTCGACCAGTGCTCGATCCGGCGCCGGCGTCCGTAGAGGGGGTCGTAGAAGTTGGCGACGTCGCCGGCGGCGTAGACCCCCTCCGCCTCGGTCTCGAAGCGCCCGTTGACGCCCACGCCGTTCTCGAGCGCGAACCCGCTCGCTTCGACGAAGTCGACGTTCGGGACGACGCCGACGCCGACGACGGCCAGGTCGGCCTCGACGCAATGCCCGCTCTTGGCTTCCACGTACTCGAGCCGGGCATCGCCCCCGAACCGAGCGACCTCTTGCTCGAGCAGGACGTCGACCCCGTGCTCGTGATACAGCGCGAGCAGCTGATCGCTGAGCTGGCTCGATCCGAGCTGGTCGAAGAGACCGTCGCCCAGGTGGATCAGGGTGACGGCCAGGCCGAGCTGGCGCAGCGAGGCGGCAACCTCCATGCCGATGAAGCCGCCGCCCACGACGACCGCACGCTCGGCGCCTCCCGCCGCCCGGCGGATGCGGTCCGAGTCGTGGAGGGTGCGCAGGGTGTGTACGCCCTCGAGGCCCGCACCGGGCACGTTCAGCCGGCGCGGCGTCGCGCCGCTTGCAATCAGGAGCTTCGTGAAGCGGAGATCTCCGCCGCTCGTCTCGATCGAGCGAGTGCGGGGGTCGACCGCGCTGACGGCGGTTTCGAGTACGACTTCGACGTCGTGGTCGCGGTAGAACGCGTCGTCCTCGACGAAGGGTACGCCCGTCTCGCCGCGCAGGTAGCGCTTCGAGAGCGCGGGGCGGTGGTACGGAAGGACGCTCTCACGCGAGATCAAGGCGATTCCGCCGCCTCCATCGGCGTCGCGGTACGACTTGATCGCGCGCGCGGCGGTCAAGCCACCGCCGACGATCACGAGCTCGAACCTGTGCATCGAATTCCTCCTCCTGACGCGCGAAGCGCCCGGTTGGGCTGACCTCCTTGCTCGCCCGTTTGTGTCGCGCGCGGCCCTGTCCTTACTCCGATCCCCGATCGACTCGGGATGTCTTTCGGGGGGCCGAGGTAAGGGCGCTGTCCGCCGGCGCACCAACGCCTTCGACACCGAACAAGGAGGAGCAATGCCCTACGGCGATTGGATCAACGAGCTCCCGACCGGGTTCTTCCTGGTCGTGCACGTCGCCGGCTTCGCGATCGGCGCCGGCTTCGCCTGGCTCGCGTTCAAGCGCGACCTGACGCTGCTCGGATCGGCGTTCTCGCTCTTCGCGCTCGCGGAGCTCGTCTACATGACCTACCACCTCGACTGGACCGTCTTCCTCTTCGCCCACACGATCGCCGAGGTCCTAGACCTGGCCGCCTTCATGCTCGTGTTTGCGGCCGCCGTCTACTCGGTCGTGCGCCGGCCGGCGCTAGGGGTGAGGCACTGATGACCTTTGCCCGGTTTCTCATCCCGGCCGTCGCGGTGCTTGCCGCGGCGGTGTTCCTGGCGGGCTGCGGCGGGGCGGGCGCGAGCAGTGAGCCCGTGGCAACGACCGAGGTCGCAATGGTCAAGAGCTACCGCTTCGACCCGAAGACGATCGAGATCGAGGCCGGCGACACCGTCACCTGGACGAACGAGGACAACTTCACCCACACGGTCCAGGTCGACGGCCAGGGTGATCACAAGGTCGGCCAAGGCGAGAGCGTCTCGATCACGTTCGACGACCCGGGCACGTACGACTACGTCTGCACCCTCCATAGCAAGGACATGGAGGGGACGGTGATCGTCAAGTGAGCGGGCTCGCGCTCCGGCGGGACCTGGTCATCCTCGCCTGCGCCATCAGCGCCGGAATCCACGGCGGACTCGTGGCGGGTCACTTCGACGACGGCACCGGGGCGGGTCTCGCCTTCGCGGCGGCGACGATTTCGCTCACGTCCCTCGTCGTCGCGTTGACGCTACGTCCGGCAAGCGGATCTGCGCTCGCCGGGGCCGCCGCCGTGCTCTTCGGCCTGCTCGTCAGTTACGTCGCGGCGATAACGACGGGACTACCGG
>JALZFU010000417.1 GCA_030861385.1 Actinomycetota bacterium | reverse complement strand
GAAGCGAGTGGGGCCGAGCGGCGTCGCCTACGGCCTCGACATGACCGACGAGATGCTCGCGCTCGCGCAGCGGAACGCCCGCGACGCGGGCGTCACGAACGTCCACTTCCTGAAGGGGCTGATCGAGCAGATCCCGCTGCCCGCGAACTCGGTCGACGTCGTCATCTCGAACTGCGTGATCAACCTCTCGACCGACAAGCCGGGCGTCCTCACCGAGATCGCACGCGTCCTCAGGCCAGGGGGGCGTGTCGGCGTGAGCGACGTCGTCGCCGAAGACGGTCTCAGCGCGGAGGAGCGAGCGAAACGGGGCTCGTACGTGGGCTGCATCGCCGGCGCGCTCTCGAAGGGCGAGTACATCGCCGGCCTTGAGGCGGCGGGGTTCGAGGACGTGAGCGTCGAGTTGGCGCACGAGGTCGCGGACGGGATGTACGGAGCGATCGTCAAGGCGCGCAAGACTCAGACGCCGGAGGCGAAGGGACTACCGGTCATCCAACCGGCGGCGAAGGCCGGCTGCTGCTAGCCGAGAGCGAGTTCGACACGAGGCTCGAGCGCCGGACGGAGGCGGCGTGAAGGTCCTCTTCGTCTGCGTCGCGAACAGCGGCCGCTCGGTGATCGCGGAGCGAGTCTTCCGCGCCAAAGCCCGCGGCCGCCACGACGCACGCTCCGCCGGTAGCCAACCTGAGGCAGCTGCGCACCCGCAAGTGCTCGAGGCCTTGAACGAGCTCGGGATCGAGGCGTCCGACCATCGGCCGCGCAAGCTCGACGACGAATCTCTCCGCTGGGCAGACGTGATCGTCGCGACCTGCGATGAGGCTTGTCCCGTCGTGCCAGGCAAGCGGTACATCGCCTGGCAGCTCCCCGATCCGAAGAACGAGCCGATCGAGCGAGTTCGCAAGATCCGAGACGAGATCGACCGGCGCGTGAGCGATCTCCTCGACGAGCTCGAGAGGCAAGCATCCATGTGAAGCGGGTTCGCGCCCCGATGTCGCGGCGTCGGATTCGCAGCCACCTAGGGTCGTCACGGGCGGGCGGCGGCCGCGAGCGCGATCGCCGTATGCAGGCTGACCCCTATGGGTGACGGACTGATCCGCGACTAGGCTTCGCGCCGTTTCCTGAAGAGCGACACGGAGGAGGAGCCGTGGCCCCGCTCGCGGCAACGATCTTCGTCGTCGCCCTCGCCCTCATCGCCCTCGAGTGGGTGCATCGAACGAAGGTGGCGCTGCTCGGCGCCGGCCTCATGGTCATCGTCGGCGTCCTCGACGAAGAGCGAGCGATCGAGGCGGTCGACTGGGCGACGCTCGGGCTGCTGACGGGGATGATGATCCTCGTCGGCCTGACCGAGCGCACGGGGATCTTCACGTACATGGCGCTCCGGGTCGCGCAGCTCTCGAGAGGGCGACCGCTTCGCCTCGTCTTCTTGCTAGCGGCCGTAACCGGCGTCCTCTCCGCCTTCCTCGACAACTTGACCGCGATCCTGCTCGTCGTCCCAATCACGCTTCTGCTCGCCGACGTGCTCGGGATATCGGCCATCCCGCTCGTCCTGATCGAGGTGATCGCGAGCAATATCGGAGGCACGGCGACGCTGATCGGCGACCCGCCGAACATCATGATCGGGACGCACGTCGCCGAGCTGACCTTCGTCGACTTCATCGTCAATCTCGCTCCGGTCGCCGCCGTCACCCTCGGGCTCGTCACCGCGATCCTCTACCTCGTCTTTCGCTCGCAGCTAACCATCTCGCCCGAGCGAGCCGCGGAAATCCCGCGGCTCGATGCCGCGCGCGACGTCCGCGGAAGCCCCTACGTCAAGCGCTCGGTCGCTGTGCTCGTCGGAACGATCGTCGCATTCTTCCTTCACGCGACACTCCATCTCGAGCCGGCCGTCGTCGCGCTTGGCGGCGCCACGATCCTCTTGCTCGTCGCAGGCGACGACGTCGAACACGCGCTCGAGCGAGTCGAGTGGTCGACCATTTTCTTCTTCCTCGGGCTCTTCGTCATGGTCGGCGGGCTCGAGGAGCGCGGAGTCATCGGGGAGGTCGCCGATCTCCTCGCAGACGTTACGAACGGCTCGCGGACAGGAGAGGCGCTGGCGATCCTCTGGGGTGCCGCCAGCGGCTCGGCACTCGTGGACAACATCCCCTTCACCGCGGCCATGATTCCCGTGGTCGATGAGCTCGGGGTGGGCGGCGAGTTTGACGACACGAACTGGTGGGCGCTTGCCCTCGGCGCCTGCTTCGGAGGAAACGCGACGATGATCGCTGCGGCTGCGAATGTCGCCGCTGCGGGCGTGCTCGAGCGAAGCGGACAGCCGATTTCGTTCGGGCGTTTTCTCGCGATCGGCGCGCCGGTCACCGTCGTCTCGCTCGCGATTGCGACTGTGTACCTGCTCCTCTTTCAGCTCTAGAGAGCGATGTCGCCACTCCGCCATACGAGGCTCGTCGAAGCGTCCGTTCCGGACACGGCGACGTTCCTCGAGGCAGCAAGAGCGTTCTTCGGGACGGGCATCTCTGCGATCGCCGTGATCGATGCCGGGCGGCGAGTCGTCGGACTCGTCACCGACGACGACCTCTTGCGCGGCCTCTTCCCCGCGTACCTTGGTGAGCTTCACCACACCGCCTTCGTGCGCGAGGAGCCGGACGCGCTCGGGGCGCGGATCGAGGAGGCGAGCGGCGAGCCGGTCGAGCGGTACATGCGGCAGCCGATCACGGTCGACGTCGGGGCGAGCGCGCTCCACATCGCGGAGCGCTTCCTCCATTCGCCCTGGGGCGCGCTCGCCGTCGTCGAGAACGAGCGGTTCGTTGGCATGGTCGACGAAGTCGCCTTCGTCGAGACGCTGATGAGGCAGCTCGGCGTCGAGACGGGCGAGGGGTCGTCGCGGAGCGAGAAGCGTTAAGCCGTGCGCGGCGTAGGTGAGCGCCCCCGCGACGCATGGATGGCGCTAGGGATGGCGGAGCGACCCCGTACGGCGTACACCGTCTCGCGGCCGAGGGCCGCAGCGCGCTTCTTCGCCGGCTGTGGCGACTGAGCGCGAGGCCGCGTGTGCGCGCCCGAGCGGTGCGTCTCAGTTCTTGGGCGGCCTCGGGACGACCAGCACGGGCCGATCCGCCCGATGGATGATCGCGCTCGAGACCGAGCCGAGCAGCGCGCCCGCGACGGCGCCGAGTCCCCGTGAGCCGACCACGATCAAGCGTGCGTTTCGGGCGCGAGCGAGCTCGACGATCTGCTCGGCCGGATTTCCCTCGAGGATCTCCGCGTCCGAATCGCACCCCTCCTGGCGGATAAGCGTTTGCGCGCGGTCGAGGGCCTCTCGCGCGTACGCCATCTGCTCGCTCAGCTTCTCCTGGTAGAAGGGCTCGCCGAGCGGCCCGATCGAGGGCCGCACGTAGACGAGGACCGCCTTCGTCCCGAGCGTGCGCGCCACCCCCGCGCCGGCGACAACCGCTTCTTCGGCGGAATCGGAGCCGTCGGTCGCGATCACGACCGGTTCTGGGCCGCGGCGCGCTCCTGCCACTCAGGTGATCGTACTCGGCCGCGTTGCGCCGCGGGAAGCCGCGCGCACCCCGTGCTCCGGCCGTTTGGACGAGGCGGCAAGGGGTAGGCAGGGGTCGTCGGGATGGCTCACTGCTCCTGG
>JALZFU010000406.1 GCA_030861385.1 Actinomycetota bacterium | reverse complement strand
ACCTGGTCGGTGAGCGGCACGGCCTTCGCGTTGTGCACGAGGTCGTCGAGCTTGTCGATGAGAACGAGGACGTCCACCGGCGAATCAGTCTACTCCCGCGGGGAGACGGGCGTTCCTTCGTGAGGCCGCCGGTAGAGCTCGGCGAAGCGGCGAGCAACGGGCGGCGGCACGAGGTTGTCGACGTTGCCGCCGAACGAGGCGATCTCCTTCACTCCGCTCGAGGAGACAAAGGAGTGCTGCGGGCTCGCCATGAGGTACACGGTCTCGACCTCGGGCGCGAGCCGCCGGTTCAAGTGGTGCATCTGGAATTCCCACTCGAAGTCGGAGATCGCGCGAAGCCCCTTGACCAGGGTCCGCGCTCCCCAACGGCGTGCGAACTCGACGACGAGCTCGGAGAAGACCTCGACCTCGACGTTCGGGCACTCGGCAAGGGCTCCGACGAGGAAGCCGACGCGCTCCTCGACCGAGAAGAGGGTCTCCTTGTGGCGCGGGTCGCGGACGACGCCGACGACGACCCGGTCGAAGATCGTAGCCGCCCGCGCGATGACGTCCACGTGCCCGTTCGTGACCGGGTCGTACGCGCCCGGGCAGATCGCCGTCACGGGCGCGGCGTCGCTCACTCCTGCGCCTCGAAGACCGTGATCCGCGCCGCCCCGTAGCGGCGGCTCGTCCGCTTCGCGAGGGGAAGCTGGGGCTCCTCCCGCGTGTCCGACTCGACCACGACCAGGCCGCCGCGCTCGACGACGGAAGGCAAGTAGGCGGACAAGCGCGGTAAAACCCCTGCAAGCATGCGGTAAGGGGGGTCGATCAGCACGAGATCGTACCGCGTCCCCGCCGCCGTGTCGGCGGCGAGCACGCGGATGGCGTCGTCGCGGAGTACGGCGCCGCGCAGGCGAAGCTTGTCGAGGTTCCGCTCGATCGTCGCCGCGGCGGCCCGATCCCGCTCCACGAAGGTGACGGACGCCGCGCCGCGCGAGAGCGCCTCCAGCCCCATCGCGCCGGAGCCGGCGAAGAGGTCGAGCACGCGAGCACCGTCGACCGGGCCGATCAGGTTGAACGCCGCTTCGCGCGCACGATCGCCCGTGGGCCGCGTCCCGGGTCCCGCCGGCGCGAAGATGCGTGCTCCCTTACGCGAGCCAGCGATGATCCGCATCGGCGAAGAACCGCTCGATCTCGGCACCGAGGGGACCCTCGTCGTCGGTTAGCCTTCCTGCCCACCGACGCGCCTTCGCGATCAGCGTGCGATCCCGCGTCAGCCGCGCGAACTTGAGGTCGGCGAGGCCGGACTGCCGCGTCCCGAGAAGCTCTCCCTCGCCGCGGAGCTCGAGGTCGACCTCTGCGAGCCGGAATCCGTCCGCCGTCTCGACGAGCGCGCGAAGGCGGGCGGCGGCCGCGTCCGTCAGCTCCTCCTTCGGGCGCGAGACGAGCAGGCAGTAGGACTGGTCGGCGCCGCGACCGACGCGCCCGCGGAGCTGGTGAAGCTGGGCGAGGCCGAACCGGTCGGCCTCCTGGACGATCATGATCGTCGCGTTCGGGACGTCGACGCCGACTTCGATCACCGTCGTCGCGACGAGGACGTCGAGCTCCCGTCGCTTGAAGGCGTCCATGATGGCGCGTCGCTCGGCTGCGGGAAGTCTCCCGTGCAGGCAGCGGACCCGGAAGCCGGTGAGCTCGGCGCCTCGCAGCCGCTCGGCCTCCTGCTCGGCCGCGCGCGCCTCGACGGTCTCGGACTCGGAGACGAGCGGGCACACGACGTACGCCTGACGACCTTCCTCGAGGTGGCGGCGCAGTCGCGTGTAGGCCTCCGCGCTTCGCTCGTGGGTCACCCAGCTCGTCACGACGGGTTTTCGGTCGCGCGGGGGGCGTGCGATCTCGGTGACGTCGAGGTCGCCGTAGACCGTGTGAGCGAGAGTCCGGGGGATCGGCGTCGCGGTCATGTGGAGGACGTGCGGCGAGCGCTCCCCGACGCCGGCAAGCGCTCGCCGTTGCTCGACCCCGAACCGGTGCTGCTCGTCGACGACCGCGACGGCGAGCGAGCGGAAGCGCATCTGTTCCTGGATGAGCGCATGCGTCCCGACGACGATCTCGGCCTCTCCCGATGCGGCCGCCGCGCGTGCGGCCGCGTGCGCCTTGGGCGGAAGCGAGCTCGTGACGAGGACGACTCGGACGCCCAGCTCGCGCGCGAGCTCCTCGATCGTCAGGAAGTGCTGCTCTGCGAGCGTCTCGGTCGGAGCCATGAGTGCCCCCTGGTGGCCGCGCTCGACGGCGCGGAGGAGGGCGTAGAGCGCGACGACCGTCTTCCCTGAGCCGACGTCGCCCTGCAGGAGGCGCTGCATCGGCACTTCGCCTTCGAGGTCCCGGTCGATCTCGGCGATCGCGGCCTCCTGCTCGGGCGTGAGCGCAAACGGGAGGAGCCGGAGGTACCGCTCGAAGAGCGCACCCGGTTCCGCGAGCGCGGGAGCACGCGCACCCGAGTCGAGCGCCCGGCGCCGGCGAGCGAGCCCCGCAAGGA
>JALZFU010000401.1 GCA_030861385.1 Actinomycetota bacterium | reverse complement strand
GTACAGGGCCCTGGCCAGCTTCCGCGCCAGCAGCGGCGGGTATTCCGGATGCGCGCCGACGAGGCGCGCAAGCGCCAGCACGCGACGCTCGCGCAGGAGCGGCGGATCTGCTGCTCGATGACGGCGCCGCGCCAGTCGCGGTGAAGCCGCCTCAGCGCGGAGGAGACGGCTGCGTCCGCCGCGATGGCCGACGTCCGCAGCAGCGCCGCCGAGCGGGCGACGTGCTGCTGGGCCAGGTCTAACAACGCCCGCGTGAGCGTCCGCGGTCCTCTCTGGTAAAGGTAGTACGGCTCGGGCAGCTGGACCCAGCGCGCCCCGGCCGCGAGCACCTGCATGTAGAGGTAGAAGTCCTCCGCCCACCGCAGCTGCTCGTCATACCGGAGGTCGCGCTCTGCGAGGAAGGCGCGGCGCAGGAGGGGCTTCACTAGCCGCGCCAACTTACAAGCGAGAGGTCCGCGCTTAGTTGTTAGGACGCGAGGACGTTGTTCCTCTGGAGCGCCTCCAACCGCTGTCGCGGTGGCTAGTGGCTGGAGCGAAGAGTTCAACGACCGAGGCGCGCCTTCTTGGCTCGGCTTCGCGAAGTTGACTCGCCGATTGGCCAGTGAGAGACTCGCACCCGACCGCGCGCGGGCGCCCATCAGCGGCGGAGGCAATTACGCGACCCTGTCGCACGGAAGGAGAAGAACGCAGATGAAGAAGCTCCTCATCGCCATTGTTTCGACCTTGGCGCTTGTGATCGCTCCCTTCTCTCTCGCCGAATCGACAACCGTCGTCAGGACCACCATCTCTGGCGAGTACGTAAACGAATGCACGGGAGAGACGATCCTCACATCGGGGACGTCGATTCTCTTCTTCCGCGGATCCTTCGAGGGCGACGGCGACTATCCGCTTTTTGAACGCGCCGTCTTTGTCGGAACCGCTGTGGGAGCTACCACTGGCACGGTCTACCGTGTGGCGATCGCAGCGATGGACCCCGGCGTTACGAACGTTACGGAAGGTGGCATTGCCGAGGTAACGGATGTGCTGAGCTACCATTTCATCTCCCTCGGTGGCGAGCAGGACTTGTTCCTCCACATCGCCCATCACACGACTCTCAATGACGCCGGGGAAGTCGTATCGAACCCGGTCGTCGTGAAGGCGGTGTGTCTCCAATGACGATCTCGCGATCGCCGCATCTTCGAAGACCAGGCGCGCCGGCCTCGCGAACAGCATTGGGTTTTCTCGCCGTGTTCCGCCACCGCGACCGACTAGTCGAGGCTCATGCGAGGAGAGGGAACGGTCCGCGCCTGCAAGCATCGAGCGAAGGCTCGAAGGTTGCGCTCCCAGAGAGCGACGCGCTCCAGCCGCCAGCCGGCCGCTTGGAGGCGGCGGCGACGCGTCCGGCGAGCCTCGACGTCTGCGCGCGGGCCGGGTTGCACGCGGCCAGATGACGAGCTCGGCCGCGCGTTCCGGACGTTTACGCCGACCCGATCACGCTTAGAACGACGGGCGCGGGCCGCGGTGCTGGTGGACCTCGAGACGCTCGATGTGCCGGCCACCTCTCGCTGGGCCAGCCCGAGTCGACCTGCACGTGCTCCAAGGCTAGGCTGCTCCAGCCAGGCGAGGGCTGCACCCACGTCGTCGCCTTCAGCCGGAGACGATGTTCTAGGGACCTCGGACGACCGGGATCAACTTCGGAACGCGGCCCGTCGGGACGGAGAACTACGACTCGGTCAGCATTACGAACACGAGCTCATCGGATCTACTCCTCCTCGTATCGTCCGAGCTCCCCGACCGACTTTGGGTTCGGCCTGCTTCCCGGCTCGACCTGCCCAGCCCTCTCGCCGGGCGGGATTCTCGCTCCCGGCGAGACGTGCGCGGCCGTCGTTCCCTTCTCGCCTGTTCGCTTTGGTGAATGCCCCTGCTGTTCGGGCGTCTCCCACGCGTTCAGGCCCGCGCGCCGAAGGGTGGTGCAGATTCGGTACAGCCGCGGCGCGGCGGCGTGATCACGTTCAACGCCCAAGATGCAGTCGCGTCGCGCGCCGTGCCACGCGACTCCGTGACATCTACCTTTCGCTTCGGGCGTCACTCGCGATCGATGCCCGTCCGCCGCTAGTGCGCCGATGGTGACACCGCTGATGTCGAGGCAACTGCGCTCAATTCCTCAATACCTGCGCGTCGTCGAATCCAATGCGGCGGTCTCGTCGGCCGTCCTCGAGGTCGCCGATGCGCATTCGTTCGAAAGTCTGATGTACGTGTTCGGGAGCACCGGCCGGCGCTTGATCGGCGGTGACCTCTTGATCGATACAGCTTCGTCACGACGCGTCCTCGCCGACCATGCTTCCGCAGCCTCTACCCAGGAAACAGCGCGTGTGGCACGAAGGGCCGTCGATCATTCGGCCGACGTGATCGTCGGGTGTGGCGGAGGCCGCGTTCTCGACGTTGCGAAGTACGCAGCGTTCGAGACCCAGAAGCCATTCCTATCGATCCCGACACAGGCAACGCACGACGGGCTCTGCTCTCCAGTCGCGGTCCTCGCGGGCGACGATGGCTTCGTTCGGAGCATCGGTGCTGCAGCGCCGATTGGAGTCGTCGTCCCAGCGCACCTCGTCGCGCATTCACCCCGCGTATGCCTCGTCAGCGGCGTCGCTGACCTGGTTTCGAACGTTCTCGCCGTGGCCGACTGGCGTTGGGCGAAGCAATTCGCAGGCGAGGAATTCGACGACTACGCGGCGCTCCTCGCAGAGACAGGCGCCCACCTGCTCCTCGCTCGACGCGCTTCTTTCGACGCGAGGGCGCCGTTTACACGCGAGGATGTGGAGCTCCTCGTACGCGGGCTCGTTCTGAGCGGTCTCGCGATGACGCTCGCTGGGACGACGCGACCGTGTAGTGGCTCTGAACACCTCCTCAGCCATGCGTTCGACGCGATCGGAGCCGGAACGGGAACGCATGGACAGCAGGTCGCGGTCGGCTGCACGCTCGCCGCGATGTTCTACGAGGACACCGCGGAGGTCGCCGCGATGCGCGAGCTGCTCGTAGCTGTCGGCGCGCCGACTCGTCCAAATGAGATCGGGATCTCGAGAGACGAGGCACTTCGCGCACTTCGTCTCGCGCCCACCGTGCGACCGGGCCGATTGACGCGGCTCACCCAGGCGCTCGACATCGACGCTGGCTACGTCGAGCGATTAGCGGAGACCGCGTGGTTTTGAGCACGAGCGACGGACGTCACGCTGTTCATGCAGTAGTGCTCGCGGCGGGCTTGTCAAGGCGGTTCGGCGGAACCCAAAAGGCGCTTTACCGCGTCTGCGGCATGTCGATGCTCGAGCGCTCGATCCGGATGCTCGCCGCTACGGATGTCTCGACGGTGAGCGTCATCACCGGTCACCGCTCGGCTGACGTGGGCGCCGAGGTTGCCGAGATGGGGTCGCTGACGGCAGTGCGGTCGTTGAACAATCCGAAGTACGACGTGTGGAACAACTTCTACTCGGTCGAGCTCGCCTGTCGCGAGGCACCGCCCGGGGATCTCGTCATCATCAACGGCGACATCGTGTACGCACGATCAGCACTCGAGACCGCGCTCGCGCCTGCGGACGCAGAACTGGTGTTGGCCATTTCCGACGACGATATCGACGAAGAGGCAATGAAGGTCGCCTGCGAAGGGGAGACGATTCGTCACGTGGGAAAGGCGCTGCCTCGCACTAGCTCTGCCGGGGAATTCATTGGCATTTCGCGGATGACCGCGAATGCGCGCCGCTGGTACGTCAGTCTGTCCGAGTGGAGCCGCACTCGCGGCGTAACCGACATCTACTACGAAGACATCTATGACGCCCTGTGCGGCGGCCTACGCGCGATCGCATACCCCGTACGCCCCGACAACTGGGCGGAGGTCGATCACGTCGACGATCTCGAACGCGCTCAACGAGTCGCCGGCCGTCTGGCCGACGGGCCGGTTTAGCTTCGAGCGAGCAGGAACTGGAGCAGACGCTCTCGCGCGCACCCTCGTTTGTCTCCCCACACGAGGTCTCTGACCTTCGCGACCTGCGGACTCGCCCCCGATGCAAGGGCCGCTTCGATGGCGGGGGCGAGGTTAGGGGCCTCCTTGACGATCGAGCCGGGCATCATCTCCGACGGCGAAAAGTAGAACCCGCGGTAGTTCGCATAGTCGTCGAGGTCGGGCGTGAAGTAGACGATCGGCCGGTCGAGGAGCATGAAGTCGAAAGCGAGACTTGAGTAGTCCGTTACGAGGACGTCGCACAGCGGCAGGTAAGCATCCGCATCGTCGTCGGGGTCGAGGGCGGTCATGTCGCCGCCGGCCAGTCCGTCGGGCGAGTTGAAGTGCGGCTTGAAAACGAGGTGTGCGCCGATTCGAGACAAGGATGCGGCAAGATCCGGCAAATCGAGGGTTGGAAGCGTCGTGGACGCGTGGTGATCTCGCCAGGTGGGGAAGTAGCCGACGACGCGACTGCGACGGCGCAAGCCGAACCAGCGTTCCGGATCGGCAACGAGAAGGTGGTGTGGCGGCTCCTCGGCCGGTGCGAGGAAATGATCGTTCCGCGGGTAGCCAAACGTGAGGCATCGTTCGATTGGAACACCAAAGGCGCTGAGAAAACAAGTCTCTGCGATAAATTTCGACGGCGCGAGAAGGAAGTCCGGCGGACGAGTTTGGTCCGCAAACGCGGCCTTCATCGGCTGCCGGTCCGAGTAAACGAGATTCAAGGGGCCACTCGCGATGTCCCGCTCGATTCGTTTCAACGGCACGCCGTGCCACAGATTCAATAGGGTCGCGCCGTCCGCTAGCCAGCGGTTGATGTCAGAGGTATACGCAGAGGTGATGTACCAACCGGCGCGGGCGCACGCTCTGATTCCGGGTCGCGACCACCGAAGCTCGGCCTCCAGGCCAGCTGCTCGAATTCGGTCTCGTAGCTGCCGGGATCCAGTGATCCAAACGCAGCGGCGCCCCTTCACGCTTTCCGCGAGATGCACGTAGAGATACGCGACGTTATCTCCGAAGCGATTCTTCGTTCCCCCGAACACCCACAGCGCGGGATCCCGCCTGATCCGCTTAACCGCGCCGCGAACGAGCGCGCGCAAGGGCAATTCGCCCAAACGAACCGCGAGAGCGACCTTCTCGCCGCCGTGGCTCCACAGTAACTGCCGGAGCTGCATCACTTCACTCTATTGCGGTCGCTAGCGGTTCTCGAACGCGCCGCCGCCGGCCTCGACCCCGCGCCCGAGCGAACGTAGCGGACTCTGCCGCCCCTGGAGCGACGACTGCCACGACTACAGGTCCGGATCGCTGAGCTGTGGGAGGTCGTCGTTGTCGTGGTGTCCGACTACGAGGAGGTCGACCCCGACGACGTCGACGTCGTGCCCGAGGTCGGACAGGGACTCGTGCTCGCCGACGTCACGACCGCCGACCGATTTCTTTGGAGTCAGCGAGCTACGGCGCGAGTGACTCGTACGCGTGCCAGTAGTACTGCGTCGTGTCGTTCGTCGCCATCACGACCAGGCCTGTCGTCGAGTTGACGCTCTGCTTCGTCGATGTCGCGTTCCCCATATGCGCGCTGGCAGCGTCCTTGATCACCGGTGTCCCTAGGCCATCGGGGAACGAAATGTTGTTGAGCGGCGATGACTTCTCGTAGATCGCACCACCTGTAACTGGCGCTGTTGCGAACACGTGCATGACATTGTGCTCGCTGTCGAGGACCAAGATCGGCCGCGTATGGTCGTCGCGGATACGGCCGAAGACGTAGCTCGACCAATCGCCGGTCGTCGGAGCGCGGACGAGCACCATGATGAGTGGAGCGTTCGGGTTCGCGTTCGGAAGGTCGTTCAGCGACGTCTTCACGACGGCGAAGACGCGGCCGCTCGCGTCCGCCTGAAGCGACTTCAGGTTCACGTGGTCGTCCGCGTAGTTCGGGCCCTGAACTGCAGTTCGGCTCGGATCCCACTGCGTGTCGGCGGTCCCATCGATGTGAATCGCGAAGTACATGGCCGACGCGACCTGGTTGCTCCACATGATCCCGATCTTGTTGCCGCCGAAAGCGATGACCGACGAGATGTCGTCACTGCCGAGATTGTCGGCGCCGGAAACAGGAAGAACGAAGGGAGCGGCCCAGATCTGGTCGTCTCCGCCGATGGTATGCGCGACCTCGACTTTGTTGTCCTGCGCCCATGTGGCCCAGACTGTCCCGGTCGAATCCTTGTCGATCACGAGCGTCTCAGTCGAGGTGTCGTTGATGGCGACCGGGAATCCCGCGTCGAGCGAGTACGTCTTCGTGGTCGCGCTGTAGCTGTAACGGTACAGCCGACTCGGCGTCCCGAACGCAGACGTTGAGCAGTCACAAGAGTTGACGACGTGGCTGGCAACGTAGAGATGGGTTCCATCCCAGAGCGTGTCGGAGCGCGTACTCGCCCGGTCGTCGAGCTGAACACCCGTGTCGATCCACGTCTGGGTCGACGTGTTCAGCCGGAAGATGTGATGGCTGACGCTGGTCGGATCCCACATGTCGGCCCACCAGGAGCCGTCGTTCCACCAGAGCTTGCTCTCAGGCTTCGAGCTGCTCGGTCTGTCGTCGCCCGCGCCGCTGAAAGAGTGATCCTGGAAACCGAGCGATCCGGCTGCAGCGACGATCGAAGATACCCCTGAATTGGCGCTGCTTTGGCCAAAGCTGTTTGACGCGTTGACGACGAACCGAACTGTCGAGCCGACGTCGCTAGAGGTCAGGAGATACGTCTGGCTCGTCGCGCCCGCGATGTCCGTGCAGTTCGCCCCAGCCGTGTCGCAGCGCTGCCACTGATACGCGTACGAGATCGGCGCCGTCCCCGTCCAGGCCCCCGGATCCGCGGTCAGCGTCTGGCCGGCCTGTGAGGCGCCTGTCATCGTCGGCGGAGACGTGTTCGCCGGGGGTGTCCCGGAAGCACCGGTAACGGCTCTCGTGACGGCCGAGGTAGCGGTGCTCGAGCCCACGGAGTTGGTCGCGGTCACTGCGACGCGGATTGTCGAGCCGACGTCCGAGGAGGTAAG
>JALZFU010000385.1 GCA_030861385.1 Actinomycetota bacterium | reverse complement strand
CCGCCGCCCCCGGCGACGCTTCCGCACGAGGATCCGCGGGCGCTCGCGAGCGCGCTTCGCCGCCTGGCCGCGGAGCCGCCGGCGCCGTCCCTTCGCCACCTCGGAACGTTCCCGCCCGTGTCGCTCTTCCTCGACCGTTTCCGCTCGCTCCTGCGCCGGCGCCCGCGCTTCGTCTTCGAGGCGGAAGTGGGGAGCCTCGGGCGCATCGAGCAGGCGGTTGCGTTCCTCGCGCTCCTCGAGCTCCGCAAGGCCGACGAGGTGACGCTGCGACAGCCCGCCCCGTTCGAGCCGATCGTGGTGGCCCGCGCATGAGCGAGTTCGGCGCCTCCTCGCCGGCCGGGCTCCGGCTCGTCTCGAACCCGGTCGACCGCGTCGCGCGGGTGGTCGAGGCGCTCCTCGTCGTCGCCCCCCGTCCGCTCCCCATCGCGGAGCTCGCCCACGCGACCGATGAGGATTCGGAGAGGATCGAGATCGCGCTCGGGCTCCTCGCCGCCCGCTACCGGGAGGGGCGAAGCGGGATCGTGCTCGAGCACGTCGCGGGCGGGTATGCGTTCCGCGCTGCGCGGGAGGCGGCCGAGGCCTGCGGCCGGCTCGTCGAGCGCCCGGTCCAGCGCGGCCTCTCGCAGGCGGCGCTCGAGACGCTCGCCGTCGTCGCCTACCTCGGGCCCGTAAGCCGCCCCGAGATCGCCCGGATCCGGGGCGTCGCGGCGGATTCCGCCGTCGCCGGGCTCGTCGAGCGCGGACTCGTCGCGGAAGCGGGCCGGGAGTCCTCCGCGGGCGCGGTTCGCTATGAGACGACCGCGCTCTTCGATCGCGTCTTCCGCCTCATGGGCCGCGCGGAGCTTCCGAACCTCGACGACCTCGGCGCCGACCCCGGGGAGATCAGGGCGCGCCTGGAAGCGGTCGCCGAGCGCCGCGGCGCCTAGGCGTCGACCTATCCGAACCCGGCGGGGACGTCCGGGTCGAAGACCTCGTAGTGTGCGACCGTGAGCTCGCGCTCGACGAGGTAGCGGTCATCCTCCGGGAAGAAGACGGCTTGCTCGATGTCGGGGCCGGCGAACGCACGGACGGCGTCGAGGGTCTCCCACACGATCACGGTGACGAACTCGGCGCGCCCTTCCACGATTCGCCGGAGGAAGGACGCCGAGACGTTGCCAGGCGTGTCGCGGGCCTTCCGCATCCCGGTCTCCAGCAGGTACTCGGCGTAGGCGTCCGCGTCGGCGGCCGCCGTCCAGCCTCGCCAGACGCGTGCGATCATGCCCCGCGAACGATGTTCTCCGCCTGGTCGCGCGTGAAGCCGCGAAGCGTCTCGGTCGTCACGTTCCCGTGGCGCGCCACCGCGAGCAGGATCTGGTAGGCCGTCTCGTCGTCGGGCGCCTCGAAGATCTCGACCAGGTCGTAGCGCCCCAGCGTCACGTACGTATCGATGAGCTTCCCGCCGCGCTCCTCGATCGCGCGCTCGCCCTCCTCGATCCGGTCGCGCCACGCCGGCATCCCGCCGAGCCCCTGGGACGTCCACTTCATGAGCGAGATGTAGACGGGCACTGGGCGCATCATGACGCGTCGAGCGTTCCCGCCGAAACGTCGCGAAGAGTAGAATCGTCTGCATGGCCGTCGAGCTTCGCGAGCCGCCGCCTCCGGCGGTCGAGGACGCGCTCGTCGAGAAGCTGGAACGGCTCTGGGCGGCGTCACCCGATTCGGTCGAAGTGGAGTCGCGCCGCCTCCGAGGCACTCGCTACGACGCGCTCGCCCGCGGCCTCGCCTGGGGCTGGCCGTCCGTCCTCGTGGCGATCTTCGTCCTCGCCCCGCCGCCCGCGCCCGATCAGACGTACGCGGGCTGGGTCGTCGGCGCGAGCGTCGCGATCCTGCTCGGCCCGCTCGTCGCGGGTCTCCTCGCGCTGAACGGGTGGACGAGTCCGGCGCTCGGTCTCTCGGCCGTACTCGGTGGCCTCGGAATCGCAGTCGGAATCGCCTGCCGTGCGACCGCTCACCACACCGGGTCGTGGTGGATGGTCGAGACGACGATGTTCGCGGCGCTGACCGCGCTCAGCGTCGCGTGCCTCGCCGTGCGCGCGCGCTCCTAGCGCCCGGGCCCGATCGCGGTCGCCGTGCGTCTGAACGCCTTCCTCGCGCGGGCCGGCGTCGCGTCCCGGCGTGGGGCGGAGGCCTTGATCCGCGCGGAGCG
>JALZFU010000297.1 GCA_030861385.1 Actinomycetota bacterium | reverse complement strand
GCTCACGGTCAGCACGGAGCTGCAGCCCGGTCAGACGCTGCGGCTCGTGAAGTTCCTGGCCTACGGATGGTCGAGCCGGCGCTCGACGCCGTCGCTGCGCGATCAGGTGGACGCGGCGCTGGCTGCGGCGAAGCGGGCCGGTTGGGACGGGCTGCGGGACGAGCAGCGCGAGTACCTCGACGACGTGTGGGCTCGCGCGGACGTCGAGCTCGAGGGCGACCCGCCGCTCCAGCAAGCCGCCCGCTTCGCCCTGTTCCACGTGCTGCAGGCGGGCGCACGCGCCGAGCAGCGCGCGATCCCGGCCAAGGGGCTCACCGGGCGCGGGTACGACGGCCACAGCTTCTGGGACATGGAGATGTACGTGCTTCCCGTGCTCACGTACGTCGTGCCGGAGGCGGCGAGGGACGCCCTCCGTTGGCGCTACGCGACGATGGACTTCGCCGAGGCGCGTGCTCGCCAGCTCTACCTCGAGGGCGTCGCGTTCCCGTGGCGGACGATCCGCGGCCAGGAGTGCTCTGGCTACTGGCCGGCGGGGACGGCGGCGTTCCACGTAAACGCCGCCGTCGCGGACGCCGTCCGGCGCTACCTCGCGGCCAGCGAAGACGAGGCGTTCGAGCAGGGGATGGGGCTCGAGCTCCTGGTCGCAACGGCGCGGCTTTGGCGCTCGCTCGGACACCACGACGCCCAGGGTGGGTTCCGAATCGACGGCGTCACCGGTCCGGACGAGTACACGGCCCTCGTCGACAACAACGTCTACACCAACCTGATGGCGGCCCGAAATCTTCGGACGGCGGCCGATCTCGCCCTTCGCCACCCGCACCGGGCCGCCGAGCTCCACGTCGACCAAGAGGAGGCCGCGAGCTGGCGAAACGCCGCGGATGCGATCGTGATCCCCTTCGACGACGAGCTCGGCGTCACCGCGCAGGCCGAGGGATTCACGCGCTACCGGCCGTGGGACTTCGAGAAAACGCCGTCCGACGACTACCCCCTCCTCCTCAATTTCCCCTACTACCTGCTGTACTCAAGCCAGGTCGTGAAGCAGGCCGATCTCGTGTTCGCCCTCTACGCCTGCGGCGAGCACTTCGATCCCGAGCAGAAGGCGCGCGACTTCGAGTACTACGAGCGCATCACCGTCCGAGACTCGTCGCTCTCGGCCTCGATCCAGGCGATCGTCGCCGCTGAGGTCGGGCAGCTCGACCTCGCGTACGACTACCTGGGGGAGACGGCGTTCATCGACCTCCGCGACCTCGCGTTCAACACGGGCGACGGCGTCCATCTTGCCTCCCTGGCGGGCAGCTGGCTCGCCGCCGTCGCCGGCTTTGGGGGCATGCGCGATCACGGAGAGACGCTCGCGTTCGCCCCTCGGCTGCCGGCGCGATTGAGCCGCCTCGCCTTCGGGTTGGTCTACCGCGGCCGGCGACTGCGAGTCGAGGTTCGCCCCGAGGCCGCCCGCTACGAGCTGCTCGAGGGGGACGCCCTCGACCTCGTTCACCACGGCGAGGCTCTCACCGTTTCGCCGGGTGTGCCGGAGCAGCGCCCCGTTCCTCCCGCGCCGCCTCGCGCCAAGGCGACTCAGCCGCCCGGACGATCGCCGCCCCGCTACCACAGGGAGACCTAACCCCGGGCGGCTGGGCGACGTCGCGTGCGCAGTGACCGTAGGGTCGTGCTATCCGGCACCGCCGCCACGCCGTCGCCGCGCCTCCTCCTCGACCGTCCGCTCGGCCGTCGGCTCGGCCTCGAGGCGCTCGTCGGGGATCGGAAGGCCGCTTTCGACGGACAAGCCATACGTACCGGCGGCCAGCCTCTCCTCGGCACGCTCGACCGCTCGCAACTCGTCGCGAAGGTCGTCGAGGCGGCCGGCGCGAAGCTCGTCCTCGTAAAGATCGGAGGCCTCGTCGGCGAGGTGCTGATCGCCGTGCGCGAGCTCGCCGTCTTCTCCTCGCTCGCCGAGCTCGGCGAGCTGGCGCTCGACGCGCGCTCGCTCCGCCGCGAGGAGCTCCCTAGCACGAGCAACGTCCATACGTCTCCTCT
>JALZFU010000335.1 GCA_030861385.1 Actinomycetota bacterium | reverse complement strand
GTCCGTGAACGGCCAGCGCGCGGGATTCGCGACGTTCGTCGACCGAGGCGACGTCGTCGAGCTGGACGGGCGGCGGGTCGACCCCGAGCCCCTCGCCTACGTTCTCCTCCACAAGCCGGCCGGGGTCGTGACGACGGCCCACGATCCGCAAGGGCGGCCGACCGTCGTCGCCCTCGTCGACCTCCCCCGGCGGATCTTCCCAGTCGGGCGGCTCGATGCCGACACGACAGGTGCCCTCCTCCTCACGAACGACGGCGCGCTCGCGCACCGCCTGATGCACCCGCGCTACGAGGTGGACAAGGTCTACGTGGTCGATGTCGAGGGGGAACCTTCGGACGCCGCGCTCCGGGCGCTCGCGGACGGCGTCGACCTCGACGGCGCGCGGACAGCGCCCGGGCGCGTCAATCGCCTCGGTCGTTCGCGCCTCGAGCTCACGATCCACGAAGGGCGAACGCACCAGGTGAAGCGAATGTGCGAGGCCGTCGGGCATCGGGTGCTCCGCCTCCACCGCGCCTCCTACGCGGGACTCGGCGTCGAGGGGCTTCGCCCGGGCGAGTGGCGCGAGCTTCCGCCCGACGCGATCGCGAATCTACACGCGCTCGCGCGCGGTCACTGACCCGGTAGGTGTCGCCCACTAGAGCGAGCGCGGCCTCGCGACGCCGAACAGCCGGCCGGCGTCCGGGCGGACGAAGCCCATCCGGTCGAGCATCGCCTCGAGCGTCGGCTGGGAGGCCTCGCGCGCCTTCTCGGCGCCGAGCGCGAGGAGGCGCTGGAGCTCGCGGGGGTCGGATCGAAGCGTCTCGTAGCGCTCTTGGATCGGCTCGAGGAGCTCGACGACCGCCTCCGCGACGGCCTCTTTGAACGCGCCGTAGCCGCCGCCGTCGTAGCGGGCCTCGATCCCCTCCATCGGCTCTCCCGTCGCGACCGACATGATCTCGATTAGGTTCGAGATCCCCGGCTTCTCGGGCGCACGCCGAACGTCCGTCCCGGAGTCGGTGACCGCCGTCTTGAACTTCCTGCGGACGACGTCGGGCGGGTCGAGGAGGCGCACCGTCCCCTGCGCCGTGCCGCCCGTCGTCGACATCTTCCGCTCCGGCTCCTGCAAGTCCATGATCCTCGCCCCGGACTCGGGCGCCACCATCTCCGGAAGCGTGAACGTCTCGCCGTAGCGCGCGTTGAAGCGCTCGGCGATGTCGCGCGCGAGTTCGATGTGCTGACGCTGATCCTCGCCGACCGGGACGGCGTCCGTCTGGTAGAGGAGGATGTCGGCCGCCTGGAGGACCGGGTACGTGAAGAGCCCGGCGGAGACGAACTCCTGCCGGTCGGCCTTGTCCTTGAACTGCGTCATTCGGCGGAGCTCACCGAAGCTCGTGACCGACCCGAGCAGCCAGGCCGCCTCCGGATGCGCGGGCGCATGGCTCTGCACGAAGACGGTCGAGCGGGAGGGGTCGAGGCCCGTCGCGAAGAGCATCGCGGCGAGGTTCAGCGTCTGCTGACGGAGCTCGTCGGGGTCGTATTCGACGGTGACCGAGTGCAGGTCGACGATGCAGAAGAAGGCGTCGCCCCGCTCCTGGATCGCCGCGTACTGCCGGAAGCCGCCGCTGTAGTTCCCCAGGTGCTTGTCGCCGGTCGGCTGGATCCCGGAGAAGATCCGCATCTTCCGAACGATGCCACGCATCGCGCGCGGCCGTGGCGGAGCGCCGCCGCTTCCGATCTACACTCGGTACGTGGCCGCGAACGGCTCCCCCGAGCTCCTGATCGTGATGCGCGCGAACGCGACGAGCGATCAGGTCGACGACGTTGTCGCGCGACTCGCCGAGGCGGGCGCGCGCGCCCACGTGACGCCGGGGAAGGACGCGACCGTGATCGGCGCGGTCGGCGAGCGCGAGCTCCTCGCGACGCTTCCGCTCGAGGGCTTCCCGGGCGTCGAGCAGGTGCTCCCGATCCTGAAGCCGTACAAGCTCGTCTCGCGCGAGATGCGTCGCGGCCCGACCGTGATCGACGCGCGGGGGCGTCGGATCGGGGACGGGTACTTCGGCCTGATCGCGGGCCCTTGCACCGTCGAGTACCGCGCGCAGACGCTCGAGACCGCGCGGGCGGTGAACGAGGCCGGCGCGACGATGCTCCGCGGCGGCGCCTTCAAACCGCGCACGTCACCGTACTCGTTCCAAGGGCTGGGCGTGGACGGGCTCGCGATCCTCGCCGAGGCTCGCGAGGAGACGGGGCTCCCGTTGGTCACGGAGCTCATGGACCCGCGCCACGTCGAGGCCGTGGTCGAGACCGTGGACGTGATCCAGATCGGAGCCCGGAACATGCAGAACTTCTCACTGCTCGCCGAGGTCGGGCGGGCGGCCAAGCCCGTCCTCCTGAAGCGGGGCGCGTCCGCGTCGGTCGAGGAGCTCCTCATGGCGGCCGAGTACGTCGTCCGCGAGGGGAACTCGCAGGTCATGCTCTGCGAGCGGGGGATCCGAACCTTCGAGCGCTCGACGCGCTTCACGCTCGACATCGGCGCCATCCCCGTCCTGAAGCAGGAGACCCACCTTCCCGTCATCGTCGACCCCTCCCACGCGGCCGGGAAGAAGGAGCTCGTGCCGCCGCTCGCCCGGGCGGCGGTCGCCGCCGGCGCGGACGGGGTCATCGTCGAAGCCCACCCGGCGCCCGAGGAGGCACTCTGCGACGGCCCGCAGCTCATACCGACGAGCGAGTTCGGCCAGTTCGCCGACGAGATTCGGGCGCTCGCCTCGTTGATGGGTCGCGTCATCGGCTAGGACGCGGGAACGTGGCGAGCACCTTCCTCGGAATCGGAGTCACTCCTGTCGCTTCCCTCGCGAGGGTGCCCGAGATCGGGGATCCGCCGGCCGATGGCCTCTGATCTCCGGCGCCTCGCGATCGTCGGCACGGGGCTCATCGGAACCTCCGTCGGGCTCGCCGCGAAGCGGGCCGGTTGCCTCTCGGTCGCCGGGTTCGACGCCGATCCCGACTCGCTCGCGGTCGCCCACGAGCGCGGCGCGCTCGACGAGGCGGCCGAGTCGCTCGAGGAGGCGGTGGA
>JALZFU010000333.1 GCA_030861385.1 Actinomycetota bacterium | reverse complement strand
CCGCCGGGTCGCTCGCGCGCGAGCGCGCTGGGATCGGGCGGCCGACCAGTTGGTGCTTCGCGTCACCGACGCGGGGGAGGGGGAACGCGAGGAAGACGCGGCGGACGAACGGTGCGACAAGGCGGTTCGCGAGCCCGAGGTGTGCATCCGCTTCCATGATCGCGGCTGGAATTCGGAGCATCGCGGCGGCGAGGACGACGGGGCCGGAGACGTAGCCTCCCCCGCCGAGAACGACGTCGGGCCTCCGCCGACGAAGGATCGTCACGCACACGGGCACGGCCGCGGCGGCACGGGCGAGCGTCCGCGCGAGGGCCGCGCCTGGACGGCGCGGCAGGCCCTCGATCGCGAATTGGTCGAGCGGGTAGCCCGCTTCCCGGACGAGCCGCGCCTCAGCCCGCTGCCCGCCGGCGAAGGTCACCCGTACGCCTCGGCGACTGAGCGCGTCGGCGACGGCGAGCGACGGGAGCACGTGCCCGGCCGTCCCCCCGGCGCCGATCAGGCATGCGAGCGGCCGCGTCCGCGCCATCGTCGACGGCGATGTTAAGGAGGATCCCGACCGCGGCGAGCGCGACGACCAGGCTCGATCCGCCGTAGCTCACGAAGGGAAGCGGAATCCCGGTGAGTGGGGCGAGGCCGAGGACCGCGCTCAGGTTCACGAACGCCTGCCCGCACACGAGCGCGGTGATGCCCGCGGCGAGGAGCTTTCCGAACGGGTCGCGGCAGCGAAGGGCGACGTTGAAACCGGCGTACCCGAAGGCGACGAACGCGGCGAGGAGGGCGGCGGAGCCGATGAAGCCGAGCTCCTCGCCGACGATCGCGAAGATCATGTCCGTGCTCGCCTCGGGCAGGTAGTAGACCTTCTGGACGCTCTCGCCGAGACCGACGCCGAAGATGCCACCCGAGCCGAGGGCGATCATCGCCTGCACCGTCTGGAACCCCGATCCCTCCGGGTCGGCCCACGGGTCGAGGAAGGAGAGGAGCCGCGCCCGGCGGTACGGCTCGAGCCAGATCGCGATCGCCGCGAGCGCGAGGCCGAGGGCGGCGGCGGATGCGAGGACGCGGAGGGGCATCCCCGCGACGAGGAGGATCGCTCCCGCCATGATCGTGATCGCGATGACCGTCCCGAGGTCGGGCTCGAGCAGGATGAGGACGCAGGCGGCGAGGACGACCGCCCCGATCGGCCGGGCGAGCTCGCCGAGCGTGTTCGGCGCGCCGCGCCGGGCGAGGAGCGCCGCGAGCCAGAGCGCCAGCGAGATCTTCGCGAGCTCGGAGGGCTGAAAGTCGACGAGCCCGACCGAGAGCCAGCGCCGCGCGCCGTTGACCGCCGTCCCGAGCGCGAGCACGGCGACGAGCGCCGCGAAGCTCGCGAGGAGGAGCGGCCCGCCCAGCCGGCGCAGGAGGCGGAAGTCGAGGCGCGCGAGCGTCGCCATGGCGGCGAGCCCGAGCGCCGCGTAGATCGCCTGGCGCTTCAGGTAGTACGCGGGGTCGCCGGCCGCGACGGCCGCCCTTGCCGAGCTCGCGCTGTACACCATGACGAGCCCGAACGCGACGAGGCCGAGTGTCACGAGGACGAGGAGGTGGAACTCGAGCTGGCCGCCACCGGCACGCCGCCGCCGGGCCCGGCGCATCACAACTCCTCCACGAGTGAACGGAAGCGCTCGCCCCGGTCCTCGTAGTCGCGGAACTGGTCGAAGCTCGCGCACGCGGGCGAGAGGAGGACGACCTCCCCCGGCCGAGCCGCCCGGGCGGCGGAGAGCACCGCCGTCTCGAGCGCGCCCGATCGTTCGTACGGAACGCCCGCGCGTGCGAGCTCGGCTGCGATGGTCTCGGCCGCCTCGCCGATCAGGTACGCGCGGCGAACGTTGGCCTCGATCGAATCGGCGAGCGGCTGGAAGCTCTCGCCCTTGAGCGAGCCGCCGAGGATCACGCGCACGGGCTCCGCCGAATATGCGGCGAGCGCACGTCGCGCGGCGGCCACGTTCGTCGCTTTCGAGTCGTTCACGTACGCGACGCCGCCGACCTCGCGCACGAGCTCGAGACGGTGCGCGACGCCGGTAAAGGCGTTCAACGCCTCCGCGATCGCCTCGCCCGGAAGCCCCGCGGCACGCGCGGCCGTCGTTGCCGCGACGGCGTTCTCGCGATTGTGCGATCCGCGCAGGACGGGCTCGGCAGGGAGCGGATCGTCGCGATCGAACTCGATGCGACGCGCGGAGCCCGGGATGCGTCCGAAGCCGCGCGGGACGACCGCGACGTCGTCCACGCCCTGGTTCTCGAACAGGCGAAGCTTCGCCGCCCGGTAGGTCTCGAACGTGCCATGGCGGTCGAGGTGGTCGGGCTCGAGGTTCAGGAGGACGCCGATGCGCGGCCGAAGCGTCTCGACGTCCTCGAGCTGGAAGCTCGAGAGTTCGCAGATGACCCAGGCGTCCTTCGGCAGCTCGCCCTCGGCGACCGCGGTCAACGGCCGGCCCACGTTCCCGGCGACGGCGCCGGGACGTCCTGCTCGCGCGAACATCGAGCCGAGGAGCTCGGTCGTCGTCGTCTTGCCGTTCGTCCCCGTGACGCCGATCATCGGGTTCCGAACGAGCCGCGCGCCGAGCTCGACCTCGCTCCAGACGGGAAGGCCGCGCTCGCGCGCCGCGGTGACGAGCGCCGTCTCCGCCGGAACTCCCGGGCTTTTCACGACTAGGTCCACGCCTTCCAGGAGCGCGCGGTCTTCCGCACCCAGCACCACTTCGACACCCACCTCCCGAAGCCTCCCGACCTCGAGCTGCTCGTCGCGGTCGTACCCCAGCACCGCGATTCCCCTCCGAGCGAGCGCGCGCGCCGCCGCTTGCCCCGAGCGGGCGAGCCCGACGACGAGCGCCCGCCGGGCCGCTACGTCAGGCGGCGAACTTCGAGAAGTAGCGGTAGTAGAGGACGAAGGCACAGGCGCAGAGGATCGCCGCGGTGATCCAAAAACGCACCATGATCCGGGTCTCCGACCACGCCTTCATCTCGAAATGGTGGTGGATCGGAGCCATGAGGAGCACGCGCCGGCCGAGCCACTTGAACGTGAGGACCTGGACGATCACGGAGAGCGCCTCGATCACGAAGACGCCGCCGATCAGGACGAGGAGCACCTCGGTCTTCGTCATGATCGCGAAGGCGGCGAGCGCGCCGCCGAGCCCCATCGACCCCTTGTCGCCCATGAAGACCTGAGCGGGGAACGCGTTGTACCAGAGGAAGCCGATCGACGCTCCGATCAGGCTCGCCCCGAGGATCGCGAGGTCGAGATCCTCGGGATCGGTGCTTCGCTCGCGGACGCTCACGAGGTACGCGACGACGCCCATCGCGGTGTAGGTGAGAAGCGCGATCGTCGCCGTTCCGGCCGCGAGACCGTCGAGGCCGTCCGTCAGGTTCACGCCGTTCGCGGCGCCGGCGATGATCACGAAGAGGAGCCCGTACCACGCCCACGAGAGCGGCACGTCGACGTTGGCGAGAGGGAAGTAGACGCTCGTCTTGAAGTCGGCGTCGTACGCCACGAGGCCGACGACGGCCGTGATGACGGCGAGGAGAAGGAGCTTCCAGCGGCCGGCGAGGCCGAGTGAGCGGCGATGCGTCAGCTTCGTCCAGTCGTCGACGAAGCCGATCGCCGCGCACCCGAGCGTGACGAAGAAGGCGGTGAGTGCGGGAAGCGTTCGCTGCGTGAAGAGCAGGAACGGGACCGTCATCGCGATCATGATCAGGAGCCCGCCCATGGTCGGCGTTCCCTGCTTGGTCACGTGGTGATCCGGCCCTTCTTCCCGGATGTGCTGGCCGAGCTCGTTCCGCCGGAGGAAGTCGATGAACTTCGGGCCGGCCGTGATCGAGATGACCATCCCGATTATCCCGGCGAGGAGAACCTTCTCCACGGGGTCGTCCCTAGCTCGCGGGGACGACGGCGAGGGCATCGGCGATCGCCTCGAGCCCCATCGCACGCGACGCCTTCACGAGGACGCAGTCCCCCGGCCGGAGGACGTCCCGAAGGGCGGCGAGCCCGCCCTCGAGATCTGGCGCCCACCGCGTCTGCGGGATGCCGCGGGCACCGTGCAGGTAGCCGCGCGCGAGTGGGCCGACTGCGACGAGGGCGGAGAGACCCGCTCGCGCGGCGAGCGCGCCGACCTCGCGGTGGT
>JALZFU010000323.1 GCA_030861385.1 Actinomycetota bacterium | reverse complement strand
GAGGCAGAAGCCGCTCTCGCCGATGCGCGCTCGATCGCCCCCTCCGCGCGCGAGAAGTTCGTGAACGGCGAGCCCGTCGCGGTCTTGCTTCGAGAGGTCGAGGCCGAGCAGGCAACGCTGGTCGCGGTCGGGTCGCACGGGCGCGGCCGCGCGGCGGGGATGCTGCTCGGGACGGTCGCGGCAAGGATGCTTCGCGACGCGCCGTGTTCAGTCCTCGTCGCCCGGGCGGCCCGAGATCCCGAAACATGGCCGCGGTCGCTCGTCGCGGGCGTCGACGGCTCGGCGGAATCTGCTGCCGCTTTCGGCGTTGCGCGTTTCGTGGCCGATCGGTTCGGCGGAAGCATCCGGGCCGTCGCGGCGAGTGCGGATCACTTCGAGCGCGAGGCAGCGCAGGCAGTCACCAGCGAGCTCGAGGAGCAGCCGGGACGCGCCGTTGACGTGCTCGCCACCGCCTCGGATTCCGCGGACCTCGTGATCGTCGGAAGCCGTGGGCTGCACGGGCTGAAGGCGCTCGGGAGTGTCAGCGAGCGTGTCGCGCATCAGGCGCGCTCGTCCGTCCTCCTCGTCCGGCCCGGACCGCGGGAATGAGCGGCAGCACGCTTGCTGGCCAGGAGGAGGCCGGTCGCGGCGAGGATGACGGCGGTTACGAATCGACAATTCGCACCGACGCGCGCTTTACGGAGGTGATCGGATGAACGACAAGCCGAACTGGCAAGTCGCGCACCTCGACGACATCGAGCGGCGCGGCAGAGATATTCCGGTGCGCGAGCACCTCGGCATTCACGCATTCGGAGTCAACGCCTACACGCCCGGAGAGGACGGGACGCTGATCAACGAGCACGACGAGGCCGGGTCGGGCCAGGAGGAGCTGTACATCGTGCTCGACGGGAAGGCGACCTTCGAGGTCGACGGCGAGGCGGTCGACGCGCCGCCAGGAACACTCATGTTCGTCGGGCCGGAGTCGCGGCGGAAGGCGACCGGGGACGGAACCGTCCTCGCTGTCGGCGCCGCACCCGGCGAGGCGTACCAGGGGGTCGACTGGGGTGAGGCGTGGCCGTTCCACAGAGAGTCCATGACCGCCTACGGCGAACAGCGGTACGCCGACGCGCTCGAAGCGGTCCGCGGCGGCCTCGAGCACATGCCGGACCACGCGGGCTTGCATTACAACTACGCGTGCTTCGCAACGCTCGCGGGCGACACCGGCGACGACACGTTCGCTCACCTCCGACGGTCCATCGAGCTGCTCCCGCGGTTCCGCGAGGACGCGCGCAGAGACGACGACTTCGACGCCGTACGCGACGACCCGCGATTCGAGCAGGCTCTTCGCTGAGCGCGCAGGTCTCGAGCTTCGACGAGCTGAGACCAACGTCTGCCCGGCCTGCGGATATCCGTCGGGCGACATTCCCGAACGCTGGCGCACGCGAGGACAGCCGGCGCGGAGAAACCGCTTCTTAGCTATTCGGGCGCCACATCACGTCGTCCGTGGGGTTCGTGACGTTTGCCCGGACGAGCGTATGAAGGTCGTCCGGGAGCGCCGCGCTACGGTCGAGTCGGAAGGCGACGAGCAGGGGCCCCGTCTCACCGCGCAGAAGCGCCGCCGGATGGGCATGCGTCTCGCCGGCTGACATTCCCGCACTTGGCGCAGGCTAGGGAGCACCGCACTGCTGCCGCACGTGCCGTCTTCTCCTAGAGTGTTCTCGTGCTGAGGGGGCGCTGCGCGTGCAATGCGATTGCTTACGAGGTGCTCGACGAGTTCGTCTCCGCGCTCAACTGCCACTGCTCGAATTGCCGTGCGGCCACGGGCTCGGCGTTCTTGCCGTTTGGGGAGATCGAGCGTGAGAAGCTCAGCGTGACGAAGGGCGCCGCGTCGCTGATGGTGATCGGCGATCTCGACGTGAACCACGCCATGCGCTGCGGGGAATGCGGGTCGCTTCTCTATTGGACTGTGCGCGCCGGCGCGTCTGTACGCGTCGCGTATGGGTCACTCGTCGACGAGCCAGCGCTGAAGCCAACGGCGCACATCTTCGTCGGCTCGAAGGCTCCGTGGCATGAGATCCACGACGACCTCCCTCAGCACGACGAGTACCCTTGGTCCTGAGGAAGTTTCGCAGCGAAGCAGGCAGCCGCCGCTCGCGAACGGTGAGCGCGACCTCGTCCTTGATTGCTTCCTCGGCCGCCCTGTCCGCGCTCGCCGCGATCTTCGGCGCTGAGTACGGCGTCTTTCGCAACGTTCGACTTCCGCAGTTCTTCTCGCGCGACGCGCTGACCGTGGAAGCGATCGCAACGGCGATCATCGCCGCGATCGTCATGCTCGCGGGCGGCCTTCTTGGCGGGAAGTGGGGCGAGCGCTACCACCGTCGCGCCGACGCGACGATCCTGCAAACGCGCGAGGGCGGGATCCTCGCTTCGTAAGTCGGGCGTCGGATGAGGCAGGAGGATACGAACGAGCACCCCGCGGCAGGCCGCCCCGGTGATCTCTCGGCGGAATCGGAAGCGGCATCGGTCGTCCGCCAGGAGGAAGAGGCCTCGGTCGGCGCCGAGACCCGGCAGGTTGGTTCTGTCCGCGTGCGGAAGCGCGTCGAGCACGACGAGGTCCATGACGTGGTTCCGCGTGCGGTCGAAGAATTCGACGAGGTCGAACGAACCGGTCCGAACGAGCAGGACTCCGGCGAGGTGGAGGTGCTCCCGGACGGCTCCGTGTCGGTGCCGATCCTCGAGGAGGAACTCGTGATCAGCAAGCGCACCGTCGTTCGGGAGCGAGTCGTGATCCGGAAGCGGACGGAGACACGCGAAGAGCGTGTCCAAACCGAGGTGCGCAGGGAGAGGGTGGAACTCGAAACCGACGCTGGTGTCGATTTGGAACGAGAGCCGTGACATGCTGCATGCACGAGGCCGAGGCACGCACGATGCCCTGCAAACGGCCGCGATCGAGCGGCATCGCGGCCCGAACCTCCTGGATGACGTGCTTGGCGACCGCGTCGCGCAGCAACGTTAGCCAGCCGCCGAAGCTGACGTAGGAGGAGACCGGCGCTCGGATTCAAGCTGCGGACTACGGGGGGAGAGGCGACTGACCACGGTCCTGCGTACCTCGAGCGGCAAGTGACCGTCCTCTATCGAGACGGTGGAAGCTTCAGGCGGCGAGCGCTGCCAATCCGCCGCCTGCTCGTCACGAGTACGCTGCCGGACGCGGCGACGACTTACACGTCGGCCCCCGCGCGATCCGCCGTCCGGACCGCGGCGCTACGTGCGGCTTAAGCCGCCATCGGTGGGCGAAAACCCTCAGCATCCCGGAGGTGACGAATGACGCTCTTCACGGTTCAACTCGAGCTCGGCCCCGAAACGCGCGCGATGGTCGAGAGAATCGCAACCAAGATCACGCTCCATCTCGAGCTCGGCGCGATCGAGTTCGGATCGAAGACGCGCGAGACGATCAGGAGCGTCGCACCCCTAAAGCGCGACGGCGACGAAAGTCTCCTGCGAAAGGCGGCGGACGCCGCGAGAGGGAAGTAGCTAAGCGTTCCTGAGCAACCGCGGAAGCGGCGACCAAATTCGCGTTGGTGAGTCACGTTGCTGGTGCCCCGAGCTGCCCGCGCGTGCTCGACCTGATGTACCCGTCTCGTACCCGCGCCTCGTTGACCGGTTAGTAAACAGATCGCACGGCGGGTAAGCGCCGCTATGACTCCCGTAGTGCAGCCTCGACTTGGCGAACCGCGACCTGGTATTGGCGGTTCATCTGGGGGTCGTCGAGCAGGAGCGCTTCGGCGGTTCGCGTCCACACGGGCGACCCCTGTGCACCGAGTAGCGCGGCCG
>JALZFU010000298.1 GCA_030861385.1 Actinomycetota bacterium | reverse complement strand
GAAGCGGGGCCACTGCATCCGGTCGGCTCCCGCGAGCCAGGCGACGACCACGCGGACGCCCGCCACCCAGCGCCCGAAGAAGACCGCTGAAGCGCCGTGACGGACGAAGAAGCGCTCGCCCCGCCGGACGAACGCGCGACGTTGCCGTCTTAGCGCGCCCGCGCGCAGGAGCAGCGAACGGCCTCCCTTGCGCCCGAGCAGGTAGCCGAGATTGTCGCCGGCAACAGCCGCTCCGGCCGCGACGGCGATCACAAGCTCGATCTCGAGGTGGCCCTGCTGCGCGAGGATCCCGGCCGCGAGCAGCGCTGTCTCGCCGGGAACGGGCACGCCCATAGACTCGAACGCGACGAGGCCGGCGAGCGCGACGTAGCCGAGATGGCTCGGGAGGGCGAGGGCGACGAGCTCGAAGGCGCACACGTCGGCCGAGAGGCTACTTCCGGCAGTCGTCGCGCTACGCGATTCGAGCAGACTCGCGCGGATCGGCAAGCGCCGCCGTGGCGGCGGCACCTGACGCGAGCGGCGTTTCAGTCGTAGCCCTCTGTAGGGGTCGACATTGGGATGATGGGGCCATCACGGAGCTCGACTTCACCGCTCTCCCGCAGGCAGCGCGACTGCTGAACGGTCGCAAGGCGCTCGTCACGGGCTCCGACTCGGGCATCGGTCAGGGCGTCGCCTTCGAGCTCGCCGCTCACGGCGCAGCCGTCGCTGTCAACTACCTGTCCGACCCGGCGGTGGCCGAGGAGATGGTCGCTCGAATCGAGCGGGGCGGCGGGCGGGCGATCGCCGTGGAGATGGACGTCTCCTCGGAGGAGGACGTGATCCGGGCATTCCGTGCGACGCGGGCGGCGTTCGGCGGCCTCGACCTCCTCGTCAACAACGCCGGAATCGAAAAGCCGTTCTTGCTCGTCGACATGCCGCTCGAATGGTGGCGGCGGGTGCTCGACGTGAACCTCACCGGCGCGTTTCTCTGCGCGCGGGAAGCGGCGAGGATCATGCTGGCGGATGGCGCCCGCGGCGCGATCGTCAACATCACGAGCGTGCACGAGGTGATCCCGTGGCAGCGCTTCTCGCACTACTGCGCCTCGAAGGGTGGCGAAAAGCTCTTCGCACAGTCGATCGCGCGCGAGCTCGCCCCACACGGCATCCGGGTCGTCTCCGTCGCTCCGGGAGCGATCGCGACGCCGATCAACGCCGACGTGCTGGCGGATCCAAAGCGCAAAGCCGACGTCGAGGCCGAGATCCCGTCCGGCCGCTGGGGCGAGGTCGCGGACGTCGCTCGCGCGGTCGCCTGGGTGGCCTCGGACGAGGCCGACTACGTCGTCGGCTCGACGGTCTTCGTGGACGGCGGGATGACGCTCTACCCGCGCTTCGAGTAGGGGTCGGCCGGCGAGGGCGACACGACCCTGACCGCATTCGTCCTCGCCGCGGCGCCGCCGTTCACTCCGGTCGAGCAGCGGTACCTCTTCGAGGCGAGGCAGATGCAGGCGCTCTCGTTCGCGGTGCACATCCCGATCGTCTGCTTCGGGATCGCCTTTCCGGCCTTCGTCCTCTTCATGGAGGCGCTCTGGCTGCGAACCGGCGACGCGCTCTACCGCACGGTCGCCAAGCGATGGTCGAAGGTGATGCTCGCGCTCTTCGCGGTCGGGGTCGTCACCGGCACGATCCTCAGCTTCGAGCTAGGCCTTCTTTGGCCCGGCTTCATGGCGACCTTTGGCGATGTTTTCGGACTCGGATTCACGCTCGAGGCGTTCTCGTTCTTCGTCGAGGCGATCTTCATCGCCATCTACGTGTACGGCTGGGACCGGCTCTCGGCGCGCGCGCACTTCCTGGCCGGGATCCCGGTCGTCGCCGCCGGGTTCACCGGCTCGCTGATGGTGATTTCGGTGAACGCGTGGATGAACAATCCGAGCGGGTTCACGCTCGAGGGAGGCCGCGTCACCAAGGTCAGGCCGCTCGCGGCGCTCTTCGGCAACGACTACCTCTGGCACGAGCTCATACACATGTACGTCGCCGGCTACATCGTCGCGGGCTTCCTGACCGCCGGCGTCTACGCCTGGGGTTGGCTCCGCGGCCGGCGCGGCCGCTACGAGCGCGTGGCGCTCGCCGTTCCGCTCACGGTGGCGGCACTCGCCTCCCCGGTCCAGATCGTGGTCGGCGACTGGGCCGCGCGGGAAGTCGCCCGCGAGCAGCCGACGAAGCTCGCCGCGTTCGAGGGGGTCCACGAGAGCGAAGAGGGTGCCCCCGTGCACCTGCTCGGCTGGTACGACGGTGACGAGGTGCGGTACGGGATCGAGCTTCCGCGGCTCCTGTCGCTGCTCGCTTTTCACGACCCGAACGCGCGTGTTCAGGGCCTCGCGGAGGTGCCGGCAGACGAGCGCCCGCCCGTCAACGTCGTCCGCGTCGCCTTCCAGACGATGGTCGGCATCGGCACGATGCTGGCGATCCTCGGCATCCTCACCGTGGTCGTGCGCGTGCGCCGACGGCGGTTGCCCAGGCCGCGAGCGTTCTACGCGGCGGTCGCGGCCGCGGGCCCGCTGTCCGTGGTCGCGCTTGTGGCCGGCTGGGTCACGACCGAGGTCGGCCGCCAGCCCTGGGTCGTCTACGGAGTGATGCGCACCAGCGACGCGGTCACCGGCGCGGGCGTCATCCCGGTCAGCTACGCCGGCCTGTGGGCGCTCTACGTCGCGGTGGGCGCGGCCACCGTGTGGATCCTCCGTCGCCTCGCGCGCATGCCGGTCGAGACGCCCGCTCCGCCGGGCACGGCTCCCGCCTGAGGTGATCGCGTGGCGTTGACGGCCGTCCCACTGTTCTTCGTCCTCGTCGGACTGACGTGCTACATCGTCCTGGCCGGCGCTGACTTCGGCGCCGCCATCTGGCAGATCACCGCCCCACAGACCCGCGAGGGACGGCGGAGGGCGGCGGCCGGGTCCGCGGGATTATCCAGCGCTCCATGGCGCCGGTGTGGGAGGCCAACCACGTGTGGCTGATCTTCGTGCTCACGGTCACCTGGACGGCCTACCCCGCGGCTTTCGGCTCGATCGCGTCGACGCTCTCGATCGCGCTCATCGTCGCGGTCCTTGGGATCGTCGTCCGCGGCGCGGCGTACGCCGTGTCCGCCGGCACATCGCGGCCGTGGCAGGTCCGCGACCTCGACGCCGTCTCCGCGCTCGCATCGATCGTGACGCCGTTCTTCCTCGCCGCGTGCCTCGGCGGCATCGCCTCGGGACGGGTGCCGTACGGCAACGCCAAGGGCGACCTGGTGACGAGCTGGCTCAACCCGACCTCGGCGGTCATCGGCGCGCTGGCAATCGCGATCTCCGCCTACCTCGCCGCCGTCTACCTCTGTGACGACGCGCAGCGTCGCGGAGAGCATGCGCTCGTGGCTCCCTATCGGC
>JALZFU010000277.1 GCA_030861385.1 Actinomycetota bacterium | reverse complement strand
GGGCCGCTCTGCGAGCGGTCCCTCCGACTTCGATCGCCCTCCGCGCTTGCTACGGGCGCCGGAAGGACGGAATCAGCTCGAGGCGGAGGAGCGACTTGTTCTCCTGGCCCTCGAACTCCTCGGTGATCTTTCCCTCGCCGACGACGTTCTCGTAGCGCTCCGTCCCACCGACGATCGCAACGAAGAACCTCCCCGGTCCCTCTTCTTCGAAGGTCACCCCCTGCGCGAGCTCAATCGTGCCCTCGCGCAGCTTGACGGTCGCGACGCAGTGGGCATTCAGCGCTCCGGGTGTCGTCGAGACGAGGAACTCGCATTTTCCGTCCAGCGTTCCCTTTTTCTTCGTTTCCGCTCGGTTCCACAGCTCGTCGTGGAAGAAGAATGTGTCCCCCGGGCTTACGTCGAACTCGCCCTGCGCCTGCTTGCCGACGTCGAGGAAGTCCTCAGCCACCGTCACGTCGACGAACGTGACGACCTTCTTCTTGTGGATGCCGTGATTGTCTCCGTGCCCGGTCGCGTACGCGATCCCGGCAACTGCGAGGCCGGCGACGAGCGCAAGCGCCGCCAAGAGAACCAGCCGCCTTCTCATGCATGCTCCTTCCGTTGCCACAGGGTGCGCGCGCGAGCTTTTCACGCGCGAGGCGCGAATACAAGCGAGGAAGACCGGTCGGTCGTCCCGGGCGCTCCCCCGGCCGAGGGCCCGCACGAGCGAGGCGCCTCCGCGTGCGGCTGGATCCGGCGCTCGAGGGAAGGCCGTTCCCGCATGTAACGGCCGCCGGCCTCCGCGTGCGCCGGGTCCTGGCTGTTCCATGCGGCGGCCGCGCCCCGTCGCCTCCCTACGAGGAGGACGACTCGATAGGCCGACCGACGGGCTCGGCGTCCTCGCTTAGGTAGCGATCGGGAGAAAGCAGGAATACGGGTCTCACGGAATGCGTTGAGACGCCGTGCACGGCCAGCGGGGGGTGGGCTCGGCGTTTCGGCCGATGCGGTGGGCCAAGGGAGGCTGCGTTCATCCCTCGCGGCGGGGCTCACTCGAAGGGCAGCGAGACGGCGGTGACCGCGCCAAGGGTCGAGGAAGGAGGGATTGGCGCTCGCGGACCGTCCCTCCGCTGCCCCCCGCTGTCCACATGACGGCGACGGTCAACAGGACGAGCGAGAAGGGCGAGGACTACAGCGGCGAGCCGGGACGCCCGCGAGGAGGAAATCCCCCGAACGAGGGATGGGGTCGCCGCCGCTCCTGGCCGAAGTGGCTTCGTACTCCCGCTTCCGGCCTGACGGGAGCCGCAGCCGTCCGCCGGAAGCTGGCACGTCCCGACTGAAGGGCGACTCGTAGCCGCAGACGAGTCGCCCTTCGCGTTCGAATAGAGCGCCGAGCGGAGGTCCGAACCCGGGCCGACGTCGCCAGCGAGGAATCCTCCCGTCCCCGTCGCCAACACCAGGGGCGACTCCACCGCGCTGCAGCTCGGGCAGCGAGACGCTCGCCTGCCCTGCGGGTCGCGCTCGAGCATCGGAATCGCGGCCACGCTCTTCGCCAGATCGCGTCCAAACAGCGTGACGTCCTCTGATCAAGGTGTCCATCCACGAGCGGCACGGCGTTCGACGACACCGCCGCGCGTTCGCTCGAGTCAGGCGGGTGATCGGCTCGGGGGTGCCTCGTCGTGAGCTCCCTGCTCCGGGTGTCGCGATCTCGGTCGCGTTCCTGCTGCATCCAAGTGGGTGTCGTCCCGCGAGCATCGCCAGGTCTCGGCATTCGGCGGGCGCGAGCGTTCTAAAGGTCGAGCGCACGCTTTCTCGCGCGCGGGAGGCTGTCGACGACGAGCTCGTAGCTGCCCTCGACGAGGTCTCTCACGAGCGTATCGGGGATCGAGCCGTCGATCGCGACGGTGAGCCAGTGTCGTTTGTTCAGGTGATAGCCGGGCGTGATCGAGGGGTAGCTGGCGCGCAGGTCGGCGCCGAGTTCGGGCTCGCACTTGACGCTCACGCGTAGCGAATTCTCCGCCAGGGCGCTCAGCGCGAACATCTTCGGACCGACCTTGAAGACGGAGAGGTTGGGGCGAAACGGGAACTCTTCGCGGGCTCCGGGGAGCGCGAGGCAGAGTGCGCGGAGCTGTCGGGCGGTCATCCGGCGGGTCGATCGAGGGTCGCGAGGAGCGCCCGGAGGAGCTCGTCGAGGGTGCGCTGCTGGGCGCGGGTGAGCGGGGCGAGAAGCTCCCGCTCGTTCGCGAGGTGAGCCTCGAGCGCCTCGTCGATCGTCGCCTTGCCGCGTCGGGTCAGCCTGACGAGGGTGCCTCTGCGGTCGGTGGGATCCGGTCGTCGCTCGACGAGTCCGGCTTCCGCGAGGCGGTCGAGGCGCTTCGTCATCCCGCCGGACGAGAGCATCGTCGCGCCCATCAGCTGCTTCGGGTTCAGCTCGTAGGGGGGACCGGCTCGGCGGAGGGCGGCGAGGAGGTCGAACCAGCCCGGCTGCAGCCCGTGCGCTGCTAGTTGCTCCCCGAGGACGGCGTCCGCGACGTGGGCGGTCCGGAAGAGACGCGCGAGCAGCGCAAGCGCGGCGACGTCGAGGTCCGGCCGCTCGCGCCGCCACTCTTCGACGATCCGGTCGACGTGATCCGCCACTCCTCCAATTATACTATCTGGAAAGATTCTTTCGAGAAAGCGTCTTCAAGGAAAGGATTCGTCATGCGCGCCCTCCGTCTTCACCCGCCTGGCGGGATCGAGTGCCTCCGGCTGGACGAAATCGAGGCCCGGAGCCTCGTCCGGGCGACGTTCTCGTGCGGGTTCATGCTGCCGCCGTCACCCGTGACGAGCTCGAGTGGCCGACGGAACGGCTTCCCGCGGTCCCGTCCTACGAACTCTCGGGCGTCGTCGCCGAGGACGTGCGGGGGTTCTCGGCCGGCGAGGAGGTGTTCGCGCTGACGCCGTTCGATCGGGACGGCGTCGCGGCCGAGGAAGCGCTCGTGCCGGTCGACGTCCTCGCGCCGAAGCCGCGCTCCTTGAGCCACGTCGAGGCGGCGGCGCTCCCGATGCCCGGGCTGAGCGCCTGGCAGGCGCTCGTCGTCCACGGCCGGCTCCAGCCGGGCGAGCGCGTCGGCGTCGCGGGTCCGTACGGCGGCGTGGGCCATGTGGCCGTGCAGCTCGTGCGCAGCCGGGGCGCAACAGTCGTCGACGAGGGCGAGCCGTGCGACCTCCTCTTCGACACCGCGGGAGGCGAGGCGCTCGCGCGCTCCGCCGGACAGGCCGGTCGAATCGTCACGATCGCCGCCGAGGGGCCTGGAACCTGCTACTTCGTCGTCGAGCCGAACCGCGAGCAGCTGCTCGAGCTCGCCCGGCTCGTGGAGGCAGGCGAGCTGCGCCCCGCGATCGACTCCGTCTTCCCGTTCGAGGAGGCGGTCGCCGCCTTCGCCCGCGTCGCCGAGCGCGGCAAGCGGGGCAAGGTCGTGCTACGCGTGAGACAGTAGGCAGGAGGGCGCGAGGGCCGCGCATGCTCAGCGCGCGCCGCCAGACCTCGCTGGACGTGCCCGGTAGGCTGGGCGCGGGAAGCGGGGGCGAGGAGGGGAGTGGACGTGAGCGCAGACGACCGGAAGCTGGCGATCGAGACGTTGACGGTTCACGGCGGGGAGCGGCGGCCCGGTCCCGAAGGGTCGGTCGTGTTTCCGATCTACCAGGGGACGGTGTACTCGGTGCCTTCCGGGACCGACTACCACGACATCAAGTACCACCGCCTCAACACGACGCCGTCGCAGACGTATCTGCACGAGAAGCTCGCGGCGCTCGAGGACGGCGAGGCGGCGGTCGCAACGGCGTCGGGGATGGCGGCGATCACCGCGTGCCTGCTAACGGTGCTGCGCGAGGGCGATCACTTGCTCGCGAGCGACGTCCTCTACGGCGGCACGCACGACTTCATCACCCACCACGCCGATGATCTCGGCTGGAGCTACACGCTCGTCGACACCACGCGCCCCGAGACCTGGCAGAACGCAGTTACTTCCCAGACGAAGCTCTTCCTCTGCGAGACGATCACGAACCCGCTCATGCGCGTCGCGCGCCTGCCTGAGATCGTCGGCTTCGCGCGCGAGCACGGGCTCGTGAGCATGATCGACAACACGTTCGCCACGCCGGTCAACTTCCGCCCGCTCTCGATTGGCTTCGACCTCGTCTGCCACAGCGCGACCAAGTACCTGAACGGCCATTCGGATCTCGTCGCCGGGTGCGTCGTCGGAACGACGGACTGGATCGAGCGCGTCCGCAAGACCTTGAACCACTACGGCGGCTCGCTCGATCCGGGCGCCGGCTACTTGCTCTCGCGCGGGCTGAAGACGCTCGCGCTCCGCGTGGCGCAGCAGAACGCGAATGCGCACGCGCTCGCAACGGCCCTGAGCGACCATCAGCAGGTACAGGAGGTCAACTACCCGGGCCTGCCGTCGCATCCTGATAACGCGCACGCGGCGAACCTCCTCTCGGGCTTCGGTGGGATGCTGAGCGTGCGCCTGCACGGCGGCCCTGACACGGCCGAACGGCTGCTCGACTCGCTGCAACTTCCCTGCGTCGCGCCGAGCCTCGGCGGCGTGGAGACCTTGATCACGATTCCCGCCCGCACGTCCCACGCGGGGCTGGCTCGCGAGGAGCGCGAGCGAATCGGCGTGACCGACGAGCTGCTCAGGATCAGCTGCGGAATCGAGAACGCCGACGATCTCGTCGACGACTTCGAACGCGCCCTCGACCACCTCGCAGCGGCCGCTCACGTTCCGCGAGAGCCGGTGGCGATGCGGTAGAGGCACGGCGGCGCGTCGCCCGATCTCGTGGGGCGCATCGGAACCGCGTCTGCATCAAACGGCGCGCCGTGGACGAGGGGGTGCGAACCGGAGGGCCCGGTGACCCTTACCCGCGGAGGAGCCGCTCGATTCCGAAGGGACGTGCCTCCGGCGGGACGACGGCGCTCAGGAGGATCTCGCGGACGACCTCGCCGGTGGCGGGGGCGAGCGTGATCCCGAGGCGGCCGTGGCCGGTCGCGACGACCAGCCCTTCCTGTCCCGGAACCGGTCCGATGATCGGAAGCCCGTCGGCCGGGTAGGGACGGAGCCCGGCCCATTCGAGCGCGATCGTCTCTGGGCGCCAGTCGCGGAAGTACGGCGCCGAGGAGCGGACGATCGCACCTATCCGCCGGCGGCGAAGCGTCGAGTCGGTCCCGGTGAGGTCGAAGATGCCGGCCAGGCGCACCTGCTCGCCGAACGGGCTCGCACCGACCTTCGCTTCGGAGAGGTAGAGCGCGTGGCGAGGCGGGACGCCGCCGCCGCTCGCGGTGACGCTGTACCCCTTCGCGGCCTCGAACGGGATTCGGATCGCGAGCATCGCCAGGAGTCGTGCCGACCAGGCTCCCGCGGCGAGAACGACGCGGTCCGCCTCCACGCGGGAGTCCGAGGTCCGCAGGAGCCAGCGTCCGTCGGCGCGGGCGAGGTGCGTCACCTCTGTGCCCTCGCGGACATCGGCGCCCCCTTCGCGGAGGGAAGCGGCGAGCGCGGAGGTCAGCTCTTCTGGACGCACGTAGCGCTCGCCGCCGACGTGGATGCCGCCGACGACGGCGTCCGCGAGCGCCGGGTCGCGGGCGCGAAGCTCGTCACCGCCGAGGACGTCGACGGGGCCCTCGTAGCCCGCTCGCTGTGCTCCCTCGATCATCTCGACGTACTCGGCGAGCCCTTGCTGGGAGAGGGCGGCGACGATCATTCCGGTCTCGTGGATCTGAAACGCGACTCCGTCGGCCCGAAGCCGGTCGAAGAGCTCGAAGGTCGGGCGGGCCAGCGCGACGGTTGCTTCCAAGCCGGCGCGGTAGCGGTCGGGGGCGCACGCGCGCCAGAACTCCCACGACCAGCGGGCGAAATTCGCGGTCGGTCGCGGCTGAACGAGCAATGGACTGTCGCGCCGCAGCATCCCGAGCACGGCGCGGCCCATCACTCGCGGAGCGGGCAGCGGCGCCGAGAGCGCGGGACAGATCCAGCCCGTATTGCCGAACGAGCAGCCCTCGCCGCAGCGGCCGCGCTCGAGGACGACGACGTCCGCGCCGGCCTGCGCGAGTGCGTGCGCGCACGCGAGGCCGACGGCGCCTCCGCCGATCACGGCGACCCTCACGCCGGCATCTTCGCGCACGGCACAATGGACGCGTGGAGGCGTGGGAACGCAGACAGATCCTCGGCCAGTGGGGTGTGCGCGGCGAGAACGTCCGTGAGCGCCGTGAGCGCGAGATCCTCGAGCGCGATCTCGCCGGCGCCCCGTACCGCGGCACGCGCATCCGCCTTCGGCCGCACCCCTTCGCCCCGTCGCCGGAAAGCTACGTCGCGTCCCTCGGCGGCCCGCTTCCTTATATGTCGCGCCTCCGGGAGATCGCCGAGGAGACGATCGCGCACGAGCGCGCGCTCGAGCACACGTGGCGCGCCCTTTCCCGCGATTGCGCGGGCGACGCGGGCGCCTTCGAGCGGCGCTGGCGGCGGATCGCACGCCGCTGGAACTTCGCCGCCGTCAACGAGCTGATCGAGCGGCACAACCGGTACTACCCCGCCGAGGCGCGGCTTCCGATGGACCCGCGGACGCGCGACTTCGCGCTCGTGAACGGCGAGCACTACCGAAAGCGGCTGCTCGGCGAGGAGTGGGTCCTCGAGCGTTTCCCGCCCCTTCTCGCTGCCGCTGCCGTCTAGAGCCTTCGCCAGCCACGTCAGCTGCTCCATGGCGGCAGGTCGAGCGCCCTCTCGTAGGCAGCTCGGTCGTGGACGGGCTCGCCGTGCGACACGATCACGAGCTCGAACGGGAGCTCGAGCAGCGCTCGCAGGGCAGGAAGCGCGCGCTCCTCGTGCCACGGCGTCGACCAGACGCGAAGCTCGCCCGCCGGCGCCGTCAGCGCGTCGGCGAAGACGAGGGCGCGCTGCTCCGGGAGCCAGAGGGGCGTCTCGTTTCGTCCACGGCCGTCGTAGAGGGCGAGAAGATCGCCGGGGAGGACGGTCCCAGGCTCGATCGGCTCGAGCTCGGTTTCCGGGATGTCGTCCCGCCAAAAGAGGCTCGGTCCGAACGCGCGGGCGGCGTAGCGACCCGCGAAGAGGTCGACGTCGCGGACGTGGTCCGGCTTGAGGACGACGACGAGGGTCGGGGGTCGAGCGTCGAGCCGCTCCCACACCTCGTCCCTCTCGTCCCCCGGGGCAATCGGATCGAGCAACGCCACCTCCTCGCCCGACGCGACGCACGTCGAGGCGACCAGCGGGGGCCAATCGACGTCGGGACGCCAGTGGGGGTGCTCACGGCGCCAAAGCCAGAGCCCGGGCCGGACGTCGCGGACCTCCGCGGACACGAAGAGCATTTTCCTCTTCGAGCGGTCGAGGCGTGAAACGGCCGTGCACGAGGGCGGAAAGCGCCCGGCCTCGCGGGCGCGTCCAGAGCTCACGCT
>JALZFU010000254.1 GCA_030861385.1 Actinomycetota bacterium | reverse complement strand
TCCTGGGCCCGCTCGCACGGCGACCCGGATGGCGCGTTCGCGTCGGCCGCGCGCGTCGTCTCGTGCACGACGTCGATCCCGCGTCTCGTCGCGGCGCCGCTCGAGCCGCGGGGCGCCCTGGCCGAGTACGACCGGGAGGCGGACCTCCTCACGATCACGTGCTCGGCCCAGGACCCCCACCGGCCGCTCGCGCAGCTCGCCCACGCGCTGCACCGCGAGCGGAAGCGCACGCGCGTCGTCCTCCCCGACGTCGGCGGCGCCTTCGGAAGCAAGGGCGCGATCGGGCCCGAAGTCGTCGCCGTCGCGGCCGCGGCGATGCGCCTTGACCGCGCGGTGAAGTGGGCGGAGGACCGTCTCGAGAACTTCCTCGCCGCCTACCAGGGCCGCGGCGTCGAGGTGGAAGGCGAGCTGGCGCTGGCGGACGACGGCCGCTTCCTCGCCCTTCGCGCGCGCATCTTCGCCGACCTCGGCGCCTACCTCTATCCGACGACGGCCGTGCCGCCGCACACGACGGCGATGCTGCTCACGGGCGCCTACGCCGTCCCGTCCGTGGAGGTCGAGCTCGTCGGCGCAGCGACGAACAAGCCGCCGACCGGCCCGTATCGCGGCGCCGGCCGGCCAGAGGCAGCCTTCGTGATCGAGCGCCTCGTCGAGCTCGCCGCCCGGGAGCTCGACCTCGACCCGGTGGAGGTTCGCCGGCGCAACTTCGTCGCCCGCGAGGCCTTCCCGTACCGAACGCCGTTCGGGTGGATCTACGACTCGGGGGACTTCGAGCGTTGCCTCGAACGGGCGGTCGACCTCTTCGACCTCGCGCGGTGGCGTGAGGAGCGGCGACGGGCGAGCGTGGAGGGGCGGCTCGTCGGGATCGGGTTCGGGATGGTGATCGAGCGCTGCGGCGGCATCTGGGAGAGCGCGCGCGTCTCGGTCGAGACGGACGGCCGTGTCGTCGTCAGCACGGGCTCATCGCCACACGGGCAGGGCCACGAGACGACGTTCGGCCAGATCGCCGCCGACGAGCTCGGCGTCGAGCCGGACGCCGTCGAGCTTCGCTGGAGAAACAGCGGCGAGGTTCCGGCCGGGATCGGGACGTTCGCGAGCCGGTCGGTCGCGATGGGCGGCTCCGCGCTCGTGAAAGCGGCCCACGAGATCCGGGAACGGGCGCGTGGCCATGCGGAGCGGTTGCTTGCTCAGGATGTCGCCTGGGACGGGGGCGCCTTCGCGAACCGCAGCGCGAGAGTCACGATCGCCGAGATCGCCGCGGCGGTCGGGCGCCTCGAGGCCGAGACGCGGTTCGAGTCGAGCCTCCTGTTTGCGTCCGGCGCGTACGCCGCCGCGGTCGAGATCGAGCGGGCGACGGGACGGCTCCGCGTGCTCGCGCTCGCCGCCGCCGACGATCCGGGGCGCGTGGTCAATCCGCTCCTCGCCGAGGGCCAGGTCGTCGGCGCGATCGCGCAGGGGCTCGGCCAGTGCCTGACCGAGGAGGCGGTCTACGACGAGGACGGCCAGCTTCGAACCGCCTCTTTTGCCGACTACAAGCTCCTGACCGCGGCCGAGATCCCGCCGCTCGCGACCGCGTTCGTGGAGACGCCGTCGCCGCTCAACCCGCTCGGCGCGAAGGGTGTCGGCGAGGCGGGTGCGATCGGTGCGCCCGCAGCGATCGCGAACGCCGTCGCGGACGCGCTCGGGTTCCCGGTCGACCCGCCCTTCACCGAGGAGAAGCTTTGGTTCGCCACGAACGGAGGGGAGGCGTGAAGCCGGCCCCGTTCGTCTACCACGACCCGGTGACCCTCGACGACGCGCTCGACCTCCTCGCCGAGCACGGCGACGAGGCGAAGGCGCTCGCGGGCGGGCAGAGCCTCGTCCCGCTTCTCAACTTCCGGCTCGCGCGGCCCGAGCGGGTGGTCGACCTGAACGGGATCGAGGAGCTGGCCTACCTCCGCGAGGACGGCACGCTTCGAATCGGCGCCATGACGCGGGCGGCGGCGCTCGAGCGGTCGGATCGGGTCGCGCACGGCTGGCCGCTCCTTCGGGAAGCGGTGAAGCTCGTCGGCCATCCGCAGATTCGCTCGCGCGGCACCGTCGGGGGCTCGATCGCCCATGCCGACCCAGCCGCCGAGCTCCCGGCCGCGTTCGCCGCGCTCGAGGCCCGCTTCCACGTTCGCTCCCGCCGTCGCTCCCGCACGCTCGGCCCGGACGAGCTCTTCGTCATGCAGCTCTCGACCTCGCTCGAGCCGGACGAGCTCCTCGTCGAGATCGAGGTCCCGCCGCTTCCGCCGCGCACGGGGGCGGCCTTCCTCGAGCACGCGCGCGTCCACGGCGACTTCGCGCTCGGCGGCGCCGGCGTGCTCGTCGGCCTCTCGGAGGCGGGGACGTGCGTGCGAGCCGCGGTCGCTCTCTGCGCCGCTGCTCCGACGCCCGTCCGGGCGTCCCGGGCGGAGGCAGCGCTCGTCGGAAG
>JALZFU010000274.1 GCA_030861385.1 Actinomycetota bacterium | reverse complement strand
GGCCGAGTCGGAGCTCTCGTCGCTCGCCGCCGCGGCGCGGATCGAGGACGTGGCGCGAGGGTCGCTCGGGCTCGTCGACTCCGTCGAGACGCACTACGTCCGGGTGCGACGAGGCCGGTGAGCGCGGGCGTCGTCAATCGACGGATACGCCTCCTCGTCGCCGCGTTCGCGATCGCGTTCGCGGCCGTGCTCGTCCGAGCCGGCTGGCTTCAGGCGGTGCAGGCGGGCTCGCTCGATCGCCTCGCGGCGAGCCAGCACCGCGAGACGCTCGCGGTCCCCGCTCATCGCGGCGCGATCTTCGACCGGACGGGCGTCGGGCTCGCGATCGGCGAGCGAGCAACCACCGTCTACGCAAACCCGCGGGAGATCGGCAACGCCCGCGCCGTCGCCATCGACGCCGGTCGGGCGCTCGGCATCGCCCCCGCTCGCCTGTTCCCGCTCCTCTCGGACCGCTCGCGAGCCTTCGTCTACCTCGCCCGCAAGGCGGACCGGGAGCGGGCGGAGGCGCTTCGCCGCAAGGAGATCGTCGGCCTGGGCTTCTACCCGGAGGAGCGGCGGACGTACCCGCTCGGGAGCGTCGCATCCGAGGTGGTCGGCTACGCGGGCCTCGACAACCGCGGACTCTCGGGGCTCGAGCTCGCCCTCGATCCGTTGCTGCGCGGCTCCGACGGGGGCAAGACCGTCGTTCGTGATCCCTTCGGCCACGCGCTCGACGCTGTGGACGAGGAGAAGGAGCACGACGGCCGCGACGTCTACCTGACGATCGACCAGACGCTGCAGCGCCACGTGGAGCGAGTGCTCGCGGCGACGCGGGCGCGGTGGCGAGCGGCGGCGACGAACGCCGTCGTCCTCGACCCGCGCACGGGGCACGTCCTCGCGATGGCGAGCGAGCCGGGGTTCGACGCCAACCGATTCCCGAACGTTCCACGCGAGCGTCAGCGGAACCGCACCGTGACGGACACATACGAACCGGGGTCGACGTTCAAGGTCGTGACGCTCTCCGGCGTGCTCGAGACCCGTCTCGTGAAGCCGTGGACGAAGTTCACGCTCCCGCCCTCGATCGAGGTCGCGGATCGCGTGATCCACGACGCCGAGGAGCGAGGAACCGAGGTGATGACGGTCGCCGAGATCGTCTCGCACTCGTCCAACGTGGGAGTCGTCACGCTCGCGCTCATGCTCGGGCGGAACCGCCTCAGCGAGTGGATCGACCGGTTCGGTTTCGGACGCGAGACGGGCATCGAGTATCCGGGGGAGACGGGGGGGATCGTGCCTCCGCCCGAGAGGTGGAGCGGCTCCTCGATCGGGAACATCCCGATCGGCCACGGCATCGCCGTGACGCCGGTGCAGATGGCGGCGGCGTACGCGGCGATCGCGAACGGGGGCGTCGCCGTCGAGCCGCATCTGGTCGAGCGCGTCCAAGGCGGGATCCGGCGGCCGGTGCGGAAGCACCGGATCCTCTCCGAGCTCACGGCCAAGGAGCTCACCGGCATGCTGCGCGGGGTCGTCGAGGACGGGTCGGGGACCGAGGCGCGTGTGCCGGGCTACTTCGTCGCCGGGAAGACGGGCACGGCGGCGAAGCCGGATCCCGTCTACGGCGGCTACTCGAAGACGAGGTACGTCGGCTCCTTCGTCGGGTTCGTGCCGGCCAACCGCCCACGGGTCGTGATCCTCGTCACCGTGGACGAGCCGCGGGGGACGATCTGGGGCGGAACCGTCGCCGCACCGGCGTTCCGGGATATCGCACGCTTCGCGCTCCAGTACCTTCAGGTTCCACCGGACGACCCCGCGGCGCTCGCGGCCTCCCAGCGGATGGCGCCGCCGGCCGTCGAGCCGCCTGCGCCGACGAGCCCCGAGCCGCCGGCTCCCACGACCACCGACTCGTCGGTCACTAGGAGCACGACAACGGACTCGTCCTTCACTTCCACCCCCGACGAGTAGCTGCATGGCTCGGCGGGACCGCGCGCGGCGCGAAGGGACACCCCACCCTGGGTGGGGCGCCGGCCGCCCTCCACCCGGTGTCCACGATAGCGCGCGAAACCGCGCGAAGGCCTCGCAGGGCGAAAGAAAATTGCAGCAAATCGACTCTTTTCGAGCAGCGAGCAGACACGGGGCGGCGACCGGCCGTTGGTAGAATCGGGCGCCATCGAGCTCGAGGCGCTGAGCGAGGCCGTGCGGCCCGTCCGCTCGGTGAACCCCGCCCCGATAGCCGTCACCGACCTCGCGTACGACGCGCGCCGCGTGACCCCGGGGGCGCTCTTCGTCTGCGTACGCGGCTATCGCGCCGACGGCCACGACTTCGCGCCCGACGCCGTCGCGCGCGGGGCGGTGGCGCTCGTCGTCGAGCGACCGCTCGACCTTCCCGTCCCGCAGCTCGTCGTCCGTAACGCCCGGGTCGCGATGGCGCTCGCGGCCGACGCCTTCTTCGACTACCCGACGCGCGAGCTCCAGGTGGCGGGCGTCACCGGGACGAACGGGAAGACGACGACTGCGTTCATCGTCTACGCGATCCTCGCCGCTGCGGGGCGGCGGCCGGGCCTCCTCGGGACGATCGAGGGCCGGATCGGCGGCGAGCGGCGCGCCGCGGTTCGCACGACTCCCGAGGCGGTCGACCTCCAGCGCGCGTTTCGGGAGATGGTCGAGGCCGGCGACCAATCGTGTGCGATGGAAGCGTCATCGCACGGCGCCTCGCTCAAACGCCTGGTGGGCGTCCGCTTCGCCGCGCTCGCATTCACGAATCTGAGCCCGGAGCACCTCGACCTGCATGGAACGCTCGAGAACTACTTCGCCGCCAAGGTCTCGCTCTTCGCCGAGCCGGGCCCGGACGGAAGGCGCGCGCCGGCCGCCGTGAACGTCGGCGATCCTTACGGGCGCCGTCTTGCCGACGAGCTGCGGAGCCTCGGCGAGCGCCCGCTCACCTTCGCCGTCGACGCGGATGCCGAGATCCGAGCCGACGAGCTCGAGGTCACCGCGGCTGGCTCCCGCCTCGTAGCGGCGGGGATTCCGCTCGCGACGCGACTTCGCGGGCGCTTCAACGTCGAGAACGTCCTCGCGGCCGTCGCGATCGCCCGACTGCTCGACGTTCCCACCGAGGCGACCGCGGCGGGGGTGTCGCACCTCTCGGCCGTGCCCGGGCGCTTCGAGGCAGTGGACGAAGGGCAACCGTTTACCGTCCTGGTCGACTACGCGCACACGCCGCGTGCGCTCGCCGCCGTGCTCGCGGAAGCGCGCGGGCTCGCGACGGGCCGCCTCTTGTGCGTCTTCGGCTGCGGCGGCGACCGCGACCGTGCCAAGCGCGCGCTCATGGGCGAGGCGGCATCTCGCCTCGCGGATCTCGTCCTCGTCACGTCCGACAACCCGCGGAGCGAAGATCCGCTCGCGATCATCGCTGATGTCGTCGCCGGAACCGATGGCAAGGCGCTCGTCGAGCCCGACCGATCGAAAGCGATCGCCGACGCGCTCGAGGAGGCGCAGGAAGGCGACGTCGTCGTCATCGCGGGGAAGGGCCACGAGCAGGGCCAGGAGGTTCACGACCGCACGATTCCGTTCGACGATCGGGAGGTCGTGCGGGAAGTCCTGCGGCGATCGCGAGCGGCGGCGTGATCTCGCTCACGCTCGCCGAGGTCGCCCGCCTTGCGCCGGGGGACCTTCGCGTCGCCCGCGACGCCGATCGGGTGACCGGCCTCAAGACCGACTCGCGCAGCGTCGAGCCGGGCGACCTGTTCGTGGCCGTCGGGCGCGGCGGCGAGTACGTGGACGACGCGCTTGCTCGCGGCGCCGCCGCGGCGCTCGTCCCCGAGGACGCCTTCGCTGCGCTCGCTGCTCTCGCTCGCGCGGTACGGGAGCGAAGCGGGGCGCGAGTCGTTGCCGTGACGGGCTCGATCGCGAAGACGTCGACCAAGGACATCCTCGGCGCTCTCTGTCGCCCGCACGCTCGGACCGTCGTCGCCGAGGGGAGCCAGAACAACGAGATCGGTCTCCCCTTGACGCTTGCGCGAATCGACGACGACACGGAGATTGCGATCGTCGAGATGGGGATGCGCGGCCTCGGCCAGATCTCGGAGCTCTGCGAGACGGCGCAGCCCGAGATCGGCGTGATCACGAAGATCGGCCCCGTCCACCTCGAGCTCCTCGGAACAGTCGAGCGCGTGGCGCAGGCGAAGGCCGAGCTCCTGGCGGCGCTTCCGGTCGGCGGAACCGCCGTCGTGCCGGCGCACGAGCCGCTTCTCGACCCGTACCTGACGGGCGGGATC
>JALZFU010000224.1 GCA_030861385.1 Actinomycetota bacterium | reverse complement strand
AACGCACGACATCGGTCTCGAGTCCGTCGGCGTTGAGCCGACCCGCCGCGGAATCCGCGTCGACGAGCGCTGCCGCGCCGGCGAGGGGGTGTGGGCGATCGGCGACGTGACGGGCGTTGCCCTCTTCACCCACGTCGCCAAGTACCAGGGCCGGATCGCGGCCGCGGACATCCTCGGCCACGAGGTGAGAGCCGACTACCGCGCCGTCCCGCGCGTGACGTTCACGAACCCCGAGGTGGCCGCCGTCGGCATGTCGGAGGCCGATGCGCGGGCGGCGGGAATCGACGTCGCGGCGGCAACCATCGAGCTTCCGACGACGATCGCCCGACCGTACACCTTCGAGGAAAATCCCACCGGCACGCTCGGCGTCGTCGCCGACGGCGAGCGGGGAGTCCTCGTCGGCGCGTGGGCGGTCGCTCCCCTCGCGAGCGAGTGGATCCACCAGGCGGTCCTCGCGATCCGCGCGGAGATCCCGACCTGGATCCTCCGCGATACGATCGCGCAGTTTCCGTCCTTCTCCGAGGCGTTCGGCTCGGCGCTTCGGATGCTCCCCGACGCGATCGGCGAGACGATGGATCACCGCGCACATGCGATGATCGACGCGGAAGGAGCGACGGCGGGGGAGCGGACATGACCGACGGGAAGGTCAGCATCCTCGACGGCGCCACCTTCGTCGTGAGCGATCGCAACGGCGACGTCGACGCGAGCCCGGAGGATGTGGAGGGCCTCTTTCACCGGGACACGCGCTTCCTTTCGCGGTGGGTTCTGACCGTCGACGGCACCCGACCGGACGTCCTCTCGGTCGAGCATGGCTCCTACTTCGCGGCCCAGTTCTTCCTCTACCCGCCGACCGGGACGATCTACGAGAACCCCTATCTCTCGGTCATCCGGAAGCGGAAGGTCGGCGACGGCTTCCACGAGGACGTGACGCTCCTGAACTACGCGAACGAGCGGAAGGAGGTCGAGCTCCACCTCGAGGCGGGCGCCGACTTCACCGACCTCTTCGAGGTGAAGGACGCGTTGCCGAAGAAGGGCGAGACGTTTGCGAAGATCGGTGACCGGACGCTCGTCCTCGGCTACCGACGCGAGGATTTCGTCCGCGAGACGCGGATCGAGACGAGCGAGCCCGCCGAGGTCCGCGAGGACGGCGTCGTCTTCCGAATCGAAATCCCGCCGCACGGCGCGTGGTCGACGTGCATCGACGTGATCCCGGTCGACGGCCCCGGCGCCCCGGAGCCCCGCGTCAAGTACGGCCACGACGCGGAAGCAGCGCGCCCGAACATGCCGCTCACCCTCGACGAGTGGCTCGCGGACGCGCCTGAGCTCGAGACGGACGTCGACGAGGTCCAGCACGTCTACCGACAGAGCCTCGTCGACCTCGCCGCCCTGCGCTTCTACTCCCTCCTCTTCCCCGGCGAGTCGCTCCCCGCGGCCGGGCTCCCGTGGTTCATGACCATCTTCGGACGCGACAGCCTGATCGTGAGCTACCAGTCTCTCCCGTTCGCCCCCGAGCTCGCGCGGACGACCCTCCGCGTCCTCGCCGCCCGTCAGGGATCCCAGGTGGACGACTTCCGCGACGAGGAGCCGGGCAAGATCCTGCACGAGATTCGCTTCGGCGAGCTAACGCACTTCCGCGAGCGTCCGCATTCGCCTTACTTCGGCACGGCGGACGCGACGCCGCTCTTCCTCGTCGTCCTGGACGAGTACGAGCGCTGGACGGGCGACACCGCCCTCGTCCGCGCGCTCGAGCCGAACGCGCGCGCCGCGCTCGAGTGGATCGACCGCGACGGCGATCGCGACCGCGACGGCTACGTCGAGTACGAGCGGCGAAATCGAGAGACCGGCCTCGAGAACCAGTGCTGGAAGGACTCCTGGAACTCGATCGTCTGGAACGACGGCACGCTCGCGAAGCTGCCGCGCGCGACGTGCGAGATCCAGGGATACGCGTACGACGCGAAGGTCCGCGCCGCGAGGCTCGCACGCGACGTGTGGGGCGACCGGGCCCTCGCAGAGCGGCTCGAGCGCGACGCCGCCGAGCTCAAGCGCCGCTTCAACGAGGACTTCTGGCTTCCCGAACGGGAGTACTTCGCGGTCGCGCTCGACGGGGAGAAGCGAGCTGTCGACACGGTTACGTCGAACGTCGGGCACCTCCTCTGGTCGGGAATCGTCGACGACGACAAGGTCGACGCCGTCGTTCGACGCCTCACGGGTCCAGAGCTCTTCTCGGGATGGGGCGTCCGCACGATGGCCGAGGGCGAGGGCCCGTACAACCCGATCGAGTACCACAACGGCACCGTCTGGCCGCATGACAACGCGCTCATCGCGGCGGGGCTCGCGCGCTTCGGCTACCGCGACGAAGCGGCGCGGATCGCGCTCGCGCTCTTCGAAGCGGCGACCTTCTTCCACTACCGGCTCCCCGAAGTCTTCGCGGGGTACCCGCGCGCGCGGACGCACTTCCCCGTCGAGTACCCCACCGCGTGCAGCCCACAGGCGTGGGCGACAGGCGCTCCGCTCCTTCTCCTTCGCGTCCTCCTCGGCCTCGCGCCGAGAGGGGACGAGCTCGACGTCGATCCCGTCCTGCCGGAAACGCTCTCGAGGCTCACGCTTCGCGGGATCCCGGGTCGCTGGGGGCGAGCGGACGCGACGGCGGACCGCGAACTCGTCGCGCGGTAACGTCGTCCACTCCTTCGCGCCGCCTCGAACGACGGCAGTCGTTACCGCTACCGCCGTCGGCGTGCCATAGTCGCGCCATGTTCGACCACGTCACGATCCGCGCCGGCGATCGCGATGCGGCGGAGCGCTTCTACGAGATCGTCCTTCCGACGCTCGGAATCGAGCAGACCTCGGCAGACGAGCACTACGCCGAATGGGGCGACTTCTCGCTCGCGGGAGCGAGTCCCGAGAAGCCGGTGACGCGACGCCTCCACATCGGCTTCGTCGCCCCGTCGCGTGCCGAGGTCGACGAGTTCTGGCGGGTCGGGAGCGCCGCCGGGTACCGCGACGACGGCTCTCCGGGGCCGCGCCCCCAGTACCGCCGGGACTACTACGGCTCCTTCCTCCTCGACCCGGAGGGGAACAGCGTGGAAGCGGTCCACCACGGCGCGCTACGCGAGGGCGGGGGGATCGACCACCTCTGGATCCGCGTCTCCGACGTCGAACGGTCGAAGCGCTTCTACGAAGCGGTCGCGCCCCACGCGGGCTTCCAGCTACAAACCGACCGCCCGAAGCGGGCGCGGTTCGCGGGCGAGACCGGCTCCTTCTCCGTCGTCCGCGGGACGCCGACCGAGGATCTCCACATGGCGTTCCCCGTGCGCGAGAACGGAACCGTCGACGCTTTCCACGCCGCGCTCACCGCCGCCGGCTATGCCGACAACGGCGCCCCCGGGGAGCGTCGGATCTACCACGAGGGCTACTACGCCGCCTTCGTCCTCGACCCCGATGGCAACAACATCGAGCTCGTGAACCACAACCGGGACTAGCGGACGCCACTCGATCTCGGCGATCGCTACCCCGTGAGCTCAGCCCACGCGGTCCCCCACTCGGAGAAGTCCTCGCAGACGGCACCGCGGCTGTCGCCGCACTCCCTACGCGGCGTCGTCTAGTAGGCGACCCTCTCGAAATACTCCTCGTCCGTCAGCGACGAAGGCGCTGCGGCAAGTCTCGTATCGCCGCTTTCCTCGCAGCATCGATTTCTAGGCTCGCCCACCGCGATCCCGCCGCAGGTCGAGCCGTCCCGAACGCCGATCTTGCAACTCGGCTCGCTCGTTGCTAGCTGCGGGACCTCCAGGACCTGGTCAGGCGTGTGTTGAAGGAAGTCCTGTGCTTCGAGCTCGGCCGCGTGGCGCAGGAGCGCGATCATCGCCCAGCGCGGCCTCGTGCTCGTGCTCACGGTGGACCTGCAGCCTGTCGTCGTGCCGATGACGTGGCGCCCCGCGCGTAGCCGCGTAGGAGCGCGTCGATCTGCACGCCGCAGAGGAAAGTAAGCGACGAGACGTACAGGTAAGTCATCAAGACGATGACGATCGAGAGGCTCCCGAAGATCGATCGGTAGGTGGCGAGCGTCGTCGTGTACCAGTTGAAGGCGAGCGACGTGACGATCCAGGCGATGGTTACAAGGACCGCAGATACGCTGACGAGGGAGCGCCGCTGATGCCGGGCGGGGGCGAACCGGATCAGCACCAGCACCACCAAGCTCATGAGGACGGCAGCTCCGAGCCAGCGAGCGAAGAAGACCGCGACGTCGTCATCGAGTCCTATCCTGTCGGCGATCTCAGGGCCCAGCTGGAGCGTAACGATCGCGAATCCGAGCACGATCGAGGTCACGAAAGCGAGCAGAAACGAGATTCCCATGCGCCTGACGAACGAGCGGTGCTCCTCGACTCGATACACACGGTTCAACGCTCCCATGATCGCGCGCATCGCTCCGGAGAGCTCCCACACGGCGATCGCAACGCCGAGGGTCAGCCAGAAGCCGCTGCCCGATCCGATTACCTCTTGAACCGTCGCGTTGATGACGTCGTAGGCGCCGCTCGAAACTCGGCTTTCTATCTCTGGCGCCACCTGGTCCTGGTAGACGTCCTCGAGGCGGAAAAAGCCAAGCACGGCGACGCCCGCAAGAAGAAGCGGCACGAGCGCGAAGAGCACTCGGAACGAGATGGCGCTCGCGTACGTGAAGAGATCGTTGAGCGCGAGGGCATCGAGCCAGTCGTGTAGAAACCGCCGCGCACCACGGCGGTTGACGACCTGGCGCAGTCGCTGCCAATCGTTGGCGAGCCCGGACGCGTTCGGAGGCCGCGTTGGCCGCGCAATCTCCGCCATGCCCTTCCGATCTCCCCGGAAGCCGGCTGAGAAACGCCGTCCGAGCGCGAAGCCGCCCGGGCGCCGTCCTAGCTAGCATCGGAGGCGTGAGACCGCTCGTCGTGACGATCGCCGCCGGATTCTCGGCCCTCGTGCTCGCGAGTCTCGCCTTCGCACACCCGGTCACCTGGCGCGGAACGAGCGGCTACGACGTCCGCTACGGCCACGCGCACCGTGACACGTTCCGCGGCGGTGCGGGCAACGACGAGCTGTACGGCCGAGGCGGCCCCGACACGCTCTTCGGCCAGCGCGGCCGCGACCTCCTCGCGGGCGGGCGCGGCCCCGACATCCTCGACGGGGGGCGGGGCGTCGATTCGCTCTTCGGCGGCTACGGGGACGACGTCGTCCTGGCCCAGGACGGGGACCTCGACGTGATCGTCTGCGGCCCGGGGCGCGACATCGCATGGGTCGACCAAGGAGCCGACTACTGGGAGGGCGGCGGCTGCGAGGACGTGCGGCGCGCCCAGGCCCGTGCGCTTACGGGTTCGCGCCGGCGAGAGTCCCCGTAGCCGAGCGTCGGCGACGCGCGCTCACCGGCGACAGTAGGTCGTTCGGGGCGATCGGGACGAGACGAGAGGACGCGGGCATCGCTTCAGGCGAGCGGGTCGTCGACGCGCTCGATCACGCGGGCGACGAGCGCTCGCCACCGCGGACGAACATCGACGACGTCGACGGCGAGCCCGGCCTCGCGCGCATCCGCGAGCAGGGCTCTCAACGCAAGCGCGCCCGTGATGTCGATCCGCCCGAGGCCGTCGAGATGCACGGCCAGCCGCGTCGCGTCGGGATGACCGGCAACGAGCTCGAGGACGGCGTCCTCCAGTCTTCGCGCGGCCCCGAACCAGAGGACGCCGCGGGGTCGAAGATGGAGAGTTTCGTCTTCCGTCCAGCTCAGAACTTCGAGCCTGAGCTCGCGGCGAAGATGGAGCGCGACCGAGAGCATGACCCCGACGACGAGCGCCCGCTCGACGTGGGGCGAGAGCGCGAGCGTGAGTGCGAGCGTGAGCACCCCGACGACGAACTGGGCTTGCGAGTAGCGAGCGAACCGAACGAGCGACGGGATGCGGATGAGCCCCACGACCGCGCTCACCACGATCGCGGCGAGCACGGCTCGCGGAAGGGGAGAAACGGACGAGGCGAACGGGAGGAAGGCGAGGACGGCGAACCCCGTCACCGCTCCGCTCAAGCGAGTCTTCGCGCCTGCGGTCCTGTTGAGGGCGCTTCGCGAGAACGAGCCGCCGACGGGGAATCCGCCTGAGAAGGCGGCGGCGACGTTCGCTGCTCCCTGGCTTACGAGCTCGCGATTCGGATCCCATACTCGTCGCTCGGCTGCTGCGAAGGTGCGAGCGATCGCCGCGGGTTCCGCGAACCCGACCACTGCGATCACGATCCCGGGGACGACGAGACTCGAGAACGAGCCCCAAGCGAGGTCGATCGAAAACGGAGGCGGATCGACGGGAATCGCGCCGACCTTCTCGCCTTCGTAGCCGGCCCATCTGCTGTAGAGGATCGCGAGCGCGGCCGCGACGAGGGCGGCCGGAAACAAGGGGTGAGCGCGGGGACCGGCGAGCATGAGCGCGAGCGTCGCGGCCGCGAGGACGAGCGAGGTGATGTTCCAGCTCCGTACGTGGGCGAGGGCGTAGGCCGCGCGCTCGAGGATCCCCTCACCCGGAGCTTCGACACCGACCGCGGCCGGAACCTGCGAGCAGACGATCAGGATCGCCGCTCCCGACGTGAACCCGAGGAGCACGGGCTGCGACATCAGGTACGCGATCACGCCTCCCCTGGCGAAGCCGATCACGAGCCGGCTGGCGCCGACGATCAGCGCGAGCAGAAGCCCGAGCGCGACGTACTCGTCGCTCCCGAGCGGAGCGAGCGACGAGAGCGCGCCGAGGGTGAGGAGGCTCGTGACTGCGACGGGTCCCGTCTGGAGGTACGGAGAGGACGCGAACAGGGCGGCGACGATCGGCGGAAGCACCGCCGCGTAGAGCCCTCGGTACGACGGCATCCCGGCGAGCTGGGCGTACGCGAGCGATTGGGGAACGAGCACGAGCGCGACCGTGATGCCCGCCAAGACGTCGCCGGCCCGGAGCCCCGCCGCCTCGCGCGTCACCCGACGAACGCCGGCGCGCTCGTCCTTCGCGCCTATCGCCAAGCGATCGCCCCCGTCCGCCCGGCCGCGCGCCCAGCTACGCGGCCGGTGCCGGGACGCGAGTCCGATGCCAGGCGTTGTTCATGTAGCCCTTGGGGTTCCAGATCCGCCCGGCGTCCTCGGGCTGCGTGTTCGCCGCCGAATCCCACGCTCGCACGACCGCCACGTCGTCGCTTCCGCCGGCGTCGAGCGCCGCCTGCCACAGTCGCCAGACGCCCGCCGCCCGGACGGCCGAGAGCCTCGCGATCGTCCACGTCGCCCCGCCGTCGAGCGAGACGTCGACGCGCTCCACCGTACGCTCGCCGCCCGTGAGCGCGTAGCCGTCCGCGAGGATGGACGCCGGCGCGCCGCGAATCTCGGCGAGCCGGGAGATGGCGGACGACACCGAGAGCTCCCCGAGCTCGAGACCCTCCGCGCCGTCGGCCGCCGTGTCGAGGTCGGGAGGAAAGAGCCGGTAGGCGTGCCTCTGGAAGTAGCTGGACGACGACGACGCCTGTACCGAGACCGCCGAGAGCCACTTCACGCTGCGAGCGCCGACGTAGCCGGGGACGACGACCCGGAGCGGGAACCCGTGCACGGACGGGAGCGGCTCTCCGTTCATCGCCCAGGCGAGGAGGACGTCGGAGGTCAGTGCCTTCGCGAGCGGGATCGACCCCCCGAAGGCCTCCCCGCCGTTCCTCCCCGCCGGGATATCGAGGCCGGTGAAAGCGACGTGGACGGCTTCCGGGGCAACGCCGGTCGCGAGGAGGATGTCGCGGAGACGTACTCCCGTCCAGCGCGCGGTGCCGATCGCCCCCGCCCCCCACGGGATCTCATCCGGAATCGTCCTGATCGCCGCGAGCTCCGCCCGCCGATTCCCGGCGCATGCGAGCGTCGCCGTGACCGTCGCGGTCGGGAACCGCTCCCGCAGGTCGTCAAGCGTCAGCGCGAGCGGCGTCGCAACCATCCCGTCGATCACGAGGCGATACGAGGCGGCGTCGACCGCCGGTACCGCGCCGTGGTTTCGGATGTAGAAGAGCTCGGTCGGCGTGATCTCGAGGCGAGCGAGAAGGTCGAGTGGCGTCTCGACGTTGAGCGGCTTCCTGCTCCAGACGACGAGGTCGCGGTGCTTGCCCGCCGCGGTCACATCAGCACGTAGACGTCGCCGTCCTCGACCACGACCGGAAACGTCTTGGCCCGGACCCTCGGGTCGACGAGCGACCGGCCGCTCTCGATCTCGAACTCCCAGCCGTGCCAGGCACAGCGGATGATGCGACCTTCGCGCCCGTACACGTACACGGCGGCCGCTGACGGAAGCGTCGTCCCCGTGACCGGGCCGAGGCAAAGCGCCCCGCCTCGGTGCGGGCAGCGGTTGTGCAGCGCGAAGAACTCGCCGTCGACGTTGAAGACGCCGATGCTCCGGCCGTCGAGGTCACGGACGACGCGCTCTCCCGGCGCGAGCTCGGAAGCGGCGCAGACGAAGTGGCGTCGTCGCGTCTCGACCGCCTGAGGGCGGCTCCTCATCTTCCGCTCGGCTCGGCCGCCATAGCCGGCGATGCGACTCGCTTCGGCAGTCGGTAGACGTCGCGTGCGTTCTCGCTCAGGATCCGCTCCTTCCATGCCGACGGAAGGTGGACGAGGTCGGGGTCGTCGAAATCCCAGTGGGGGTAGTCGGAGGCGAAGAGGAGCGTGTTCTCGCCGTCGATGGCCTCGAGCAGGCTCCAGAGATGGCGCGTTTCCTTCGGCTGCTCGAGCGGCTGAGTCGTGAGTCGGATGTGGTCGGCGGCATACTCGCTGGGAAGCCGGTTGAGCCAGGGCGTCTCCTTGCGGAGCGCCTTGTAGTCCGCATCGAGGCGCCAAAGGACGGCAGGGAGCCATGCCACCCCTGCCTCGATGAGGACGAACTTCAGGCTCGGCCACTTCTCGAAGACGCCGTGCGCGATGAGGCTCGCGACATGACCCATGCCGGTCTCGCAGAGAAGCGCATGCGCTTCCCAGAAGAACGTGGGAGGCCCGCAGCCGGTCGGGTTCGCGTTGATGCCGCCCTGACCCCCGAGGTGGGCGGCGATCGGTAGATCGAGCTCCGCTGCGGCCTCCCAGATCGGGTGATAGAAGGGATCCCCGTACGGGCGCTGCGAGCCCGTGGAGACGAGCACCTGGACGAACCCCGGGTGGTCTCCCACCCTCCTGATCTCCGCCGCTGCGCCCTGCGGATCCTGCGGCGCGACGACGAGCGACCCCCGTAGCCGCTCGTCCCGGGGGAGCCACTGCTCGAGCGTCCAGTCGTTCGCCGCCGCCACGAGCGCCGACGCTAGGGGAGCGTTCGCGAGCGTCGAGGCCTCGATCGCCTCGTCCCCGGTCAGGATCGCGTACTCGAGGTCGTAGCGGTCGAGAAGCTGCTCGCGCATCACCTCGTAGCTCGAGCCCGGCGGCCCGCCCTCGGGACCGAAGGCGTCCGTGCGCGTGAAGCCCTCGGGATGGAGCCAGGGACGATGCCCGTGCGGGAACGAGTCCCGACCGCCGGGAAGCTCGCCGCGCTCCAGGAAGTCGCGGAAGTACGGCTCGAGGTACGGAAGGAGCTCTCGGGACGAGGCCCAGCTGTTATGGACGTCGCAGTCGATCATCGGTCGACCCCCTCTCCGGTCGGCTTCGCTCCCTCCGTCACTAGGCGGCAATCTCGGCCACGTTCAGGTCGGCTGCGACGGCGCGCGTCGCGGCGATGCAAAGCTCCGCGACCTCCGGCAGACGCTCGGGCGGAAGGCGGTAGGCCGGTCCCGAGACGCTGAGCGCACCGACGCAGTCCCCGCGCCTCGCGAAGACGGGCGCCGCGACGCCGTTCAGGCCGTCCTCGAGCTCCCCGACCGCCGACGTCCAGCCGTCGCGTCTCGCCTGGGCGAGCTGGCGCTCGAGCTCCGAGATGGAGGTCACCGTCCGAGCAGTAAGTGGCTCGAGAGCCGCGGACGCGCGGAGCTCGGCGGCGCCGAACGCGAGGAACACCTTCCCGTCGGAGCTCGCGTGGAGCGGCGTCCGCCGTCCGATCCACGTCGTCGCCCCGATCAGGTGCGCGGAGCCCGCCTGCGCGACGTCGAGCGCCTCCTCGCCCACCGGCACCGACAGGACGACGGTTTCGCCGGTCGTCCCGGCGAGCGCGTCCATGGGAGCACGCGCCGCGGAAAGCAGGCTTCGTCCCCCGACGGCGAGGAGCCCGATGCGCGCGGCCTCGGGACCGAGCCGGAAGCCGCCGCCCGCGGCCCGCTCGAGGAACCCATGCGCGGTCAGCGTCCGCGCGAGGCGCGACGCGGTGCTCCGGTGGACGTCGAGGAGGGAGGCGAACTCGCGAACCCCAAGCTCGCTTCCTTCGCCCTGGAAGGCGGCCAGCATCCGCAGGGCCTTGACAACGGTGTGGACGGAAGCCCGGTCGCGCATGACGCAACGCTGTTGCGAAGAATGCCACGTGAGTTCTGACGGCGAAAGGAGGGCCGGCACCGCCCGCGGAGCAAGAGGTCCACGCATCGCGGAGCGAGAAGACTCCACGCAGCGGTCCTTTCGAGGCACCTGAAGTCAGACGACACGTCTCTTACTTGCGGACCGGGCCGTCGCCCGCTCGCCTCCGGGAGGCGCCGGCAAGCGCTTCCACTCGCGCGAGCGCGTCGCGCGTCGCCGCGCCGCGGTATCCGAGCGTCGTCCGCCGGATGACGA
>JALZFU010000214.1 GCA_030861385.1 Actinomycetota bacterium | reverse complement strand
AGCTCCTTCGGAACGTCTGGGGCTTTCGGTCGCTCGGGCGGACGCGGACGCTCGATTCGCACGCGAGCCGCCTGCGACGCAAGCTGAACGACGGCCGCGAGCCGACGTACGTGGTGAACGTCTGGGGTGTCGGCTACCGCCTCGTCGCGTCCGCGACGTGACGGTTGCTGAGAAAGACCGCGACGCCAACGCCGTCCGAGCGGCGAAAGAAGGCGCTGTCTCGCGCTCCTCTCCCTGGCCCCAGCCGCGTCGTGTCGACGACGCGCCTGATCGACGGGCTTTGTAGCATCCTGCCGGTGAGCCTCCGAGGCCGTCCGGCGGAAGAGACGACCGTCCTTCCCGACGGCCGCGAGGTTGTCGTCCGCGTCGCGGTCCCGGACGACCCCTACATCGGCAAGAAGGAGCTCGATACCGTCACGCTCGACCTCGTCGCGGGCGATGAGGTGATCGCGACCGTGAACACGATCCTCGAGCCGGAGCACGAGAGCGAAGCACGCGCGCTCGCCCGCGAGATTGCCGCGGGACTCGGCTCGGGCGAGCTCGAGCCGACGGCCGGCGCGCTCGAGCCGCTCGCCGACCGGATGCCGAGCGTCCGCGACACTCCGTAAGCTCTGCCGCGTGGAGCGCGAGACCTGCGTTCGCTGTGGCGGAGTGATGGAGTGGCGCCATCAGACGTGGCAGTGCGCGCGCTGTCGCTTCAAGCTCGGCTGCTGTGAGGGCGCCGGCCCTGCGGCCGATCCCTACGAGGGCCCGGCGACGGCCTCGTCGTCGACCCAGTCGCGGGTCAGGAAGAGCCAGAAGGCGAGCCCCGCGTACGGGCCGTAGCGGCGGAACCGCCGCGCGATCGTAGCGTCCTTCTTCGGGCGTCCGCCCGTCAGTCGCGCGTACTTCGGCCGCGTCCACGAGTCGAGCACGAGTCGGGAGTAGCGGCCGAGCATCATCATGATGTGCGCTGCGGCGTACGGGCCGACGCCCGGGAGCGCGAGGAGCCGGGCGGCGAGCTCGTCGTCGGAGAGCTCGTCGCGGGACGCTCGTCCGAGAGCCTCGAGCTCGACAGCACCCGTCTCGACCGATTCGGCCAGGCGGCGAAGGTAGGCGCCGCGGTAGCCGGCCCGGACGACGTCGGCGTAGAAGCCAAGGTCCGCGTCGGCCATCGCCCGCGCGCTCGGGAAGGCTCGCCCGTACGGCCCCTCGGGCTCGACGCCCGTCGCCGGCTCGCCCAGATGCTGGACGAGGGCGCCGACCATCCGCTCCGTCGCCGACCACGCGCAGTTCGTCGTGCAGATCGTCTTCACGACCTCCTCGAAGACGGTCGGGCTCCGAACGAGCCGCCCGGCGCCGCGCGTCGCCCAGGCGAGCTCGGGATCGGTCGCGGCCGCCGCGTAGAAGGGGGAAAGGTCCTCGTCGAGGCGGAGGAGGTGGCGGACCGCGTCGAGGAGCCTCCTGGCCTCCGCGCGCGCGAGCGCTGGCCCGGCGACCTGGATCGCCGCCGAGCTCGCGCGTCCCCCGCCGATCGCAACCAGACGCGGAGGAAAGCCCTCGACTGGAAGTGTGGCCTCGAGCCGGCGCGCGTCGGCGTCGATTCGCATCGGCGGGAGGTCGACGACGCCGTGCGAGTTGATCGTCCGCCAGAGGTCGACCGGCTCGCCTCCGGCGCCCACGAGCCCGAGCTCGAGTCGGCTCGTCAGCGGTAGAGCCGAATCCGGTCGCCGACCGCGACGCCCCAGTCGGCGAAGAGGCCCTGGCTCACCTCGAGGGCGCCGCGGTAGGCGACGTTGGGGTCGTAGATCGGGCACGGCTCCTCGCGGCAGGGGTCCATGTCGAGAATGGCGAGGATCGTTCCGTGGCGGTCGTAGAACGCGATCGAGAGCGGGACGAACGTGTCCTTCATCCAGAAGCCCCCCCGGCGCTCGTCCGGGAAGACGAAGACCATCCCCGCATTCCGAGGGAGCGACTCGCGGAACATGAGCCCGAGCTCCTGCTGCGCGGGCGTCTCGGCGATCTCGACCGAAAGCGTGTAGCGGCCGCCCTTCGCTTCGATCGCGACCTTGCCTCGTGGAAATGCGGTCTCGACGCCGTCCGTCGTCGTGCCCGCGGTCGCAGCGCTCGTCGCGGGTGCGGCCGCCGGCTCGTTCCCGCTTCCGCACCCCGCGGCGAGCGTGCCGGCCACGAGGACGAGGACCGCGAGAGTCCGCATGCCGACATGGTGGCAGCCGGCGAGAGGGCGGCGTGGCGGGATCGCCGCGGCGAGACGCCGTCGAGCACTGCGAGCGGACGCCTTTACGTGGGGGCCCGTTCCCTCCCTTTCACGCTCGGCCCTCGCCTAATCGAGTCGGCTCGCAGCGAGGCGGAACGCGCCGTTCGACACTCTTGACCGTTGCTCGTCGCCGTGGGACTCTTGCGCGCAAGCGGACTGAGGGAGTAAGGGGTCTCATGTATCGACTCATCGCTGGCCTCGTCGTCGCGGCCTTCGCCGCCTTGCTCCTCGCACGCGCGAGCGATACCCAGGGCGCGACCGCCACGTTCTCGAGCCCGACCCCTATGACGACGAGCGACGTGGATCCGCTTTCCTTCGCCGGCCCGATCGCAGGCGGCTCGTTTCTTCGCTTCGCACGACCGGACACGCCGCTTCGACTGTCGATCGATACGAGGCCGCCGAACACGCGCATAACGTCGGGCCCGGCGAGCCGTACTCGTGTGAGGAGAGCAACCTTCCGCTTCCGGTCGACCGAGCGCGCATTGAGGTTCAACTGCAAGCTCGACCGTCGTCCCTGGAGGAGTTGCACCTCGCCGGAGACGTACAGGAGACTCGCGGTGGGGCGACACGCATTCCGCGTCCGCGCGCGCGATGCCGCCGGAAACCGGGATCCGACGCCCGCACTTCGACGCTGGAGAATCACGTCGTCGCCGCCTCCGCCGCCTCCACCTTCACCGCCGGCACCTCCGCCTCCGCCACCGCCGGCACCTCCGCCGGCACCTCCGCCTCCGCCCCCGCCGGCACCTCCGCCTC
>JALZFU010000206.1 GCA_030861385.1 Actinomycetota bacterium | reverse complement strand
CGTACCGGCAGAATCACCTAGCCAACTCACGCAAGACACGAAAGGAGCAACCATGAACGTAACGGGGGCGGCGTTGCTCAACGGCTCGGAGAAAGCGGTTCTTGCCGGAGGGTGCTTCTGGGGCATGCAGGACCTCATCCGGAAGCGGCCGGGCGTCCTCTCGACCAGGGTCGGCTACACCGGGGGGGACGTCCCGAACGCGACCTACCGAAACCACGGGACGCACGCGGAGGCGATCGAGATCGTCTTCGACCCCGAGCAGACCTCCTACCGCGACCTGCTCGAGTTCTTCTTCCAGATCCACGACCCGACGACGCTGAACCGCCAGGGGAACGACGTCGGGACGAGCTACCGCTCGGCGATCTTCTACCTGGACGAGGAGCAGCGCCGCGTCGCCGAGGAGACGATCGCCGACGTGGAAGCCTCGGGCCTCTGGCCCGGGACGCTCGTCACCGAGGTGGCGCCGGCCGGGCCCTTCTGGGAAGCCGAGCCCGAGCATCAGGACTACCTGGAGCGGTATCCGAACGGGTACACCTGTCACTATCCGCGCCCGAACTGGGTTCTGCCGCGTCGAAGGGAATCGGTCGCGGGTTCCGCATAGGCTTTCGTTCGGAACGCGGGACCTGTGTGGGAGACGTCTCGCGTGCACGATTTTCGGTAGAGGATCTTCGACGTCGTCGCGCCCTTCAAGCTTCCGCACGGCCGTCGCCTTCGATCACGTCGTTTCGGGAGTCTCCCGGCGCCGGCGCCCGGTCGGTGATGCCGGCGGTGGCGAGCAGAGTCCTGACGAGTCGGTCGACCACGCACCGCCGCCCGGTCGTCAGCGCCGGCAGGGACGCTCGCGCTCAAGCTCGATCAGGCGACGGACGGTGGAGGGCGGAGCGGCTCGCAGGGGGTCTCCCGTAACCCCTCGACTCGACGCCGTACGCGCTCCTGGCGCGCGACGGGCGGCTCTTTGCCGGCCTCGGCGACGCTCGGCTCTACGAGAGCCAACACGCGGCGATACGTGGAGGCAGCTGGAGCTCAGCGGCGAGCCGCGGCGCCGCATGGTCGCCCTCGCCGCACCGCTATAGCGCGAGGCAAGGGACGGTACGCTCCCGGAATGGCCGACGTGCCGGGCGTGCGCCTCTCCGTCGCGCCGCCGCGTCCCGACGTGAGCCACTTGGTCGAGGCCACCGCGGTTGCGGAGCGCCTGCTTCGGAACGTCGAGACGGTCGTACGCGGGAAGCGCGACGAGGTCGTGCTCGTCCTGACGGCGCTCGCGTGCCGGGGGCACGTCCTCTTCGAGGACGTTCCGGGAACCGCGAAAACGGTCCTCGCGCGCGCCATCGCCCAGAGCATCGAGGGAGCGAGGACGACGCGGATCCAATGCACGCCCGACCTCCAGCCAACAGACGTCACCGGACTCCCAATCTTCAACCAGAAAACGCGGGACTTCGAGTTCCAGCCCGGCCCGATCTTCGCCAACCTCGTCCTCGTCGACGAGATCAACCGCGCGATGCCGAAGACGCAGTCGGCGCTCCTCGAGGCGATGGCCGAGCGGCAGGTCACGGTCGACGGCGCGACCCGCCCGCTCCCCGAACCGTTCCTTCTCCTCGCGACTGAGAACCCGATCGAGCACGAGGGGACGTACCTCCTCCCCGAGGCGCAGCTCGACCGCTTCTTCCTCTGCACCGCGCTCGGGTATCCAGGGGCGGCCGACGAGCTTCGGATCGTGCGCGACCAGCGTCACGGCCACCCACTCGCCGACGTCGCGCCGGTCGTCACGCTTGCCGACGTCACGGAGCTCCAGCGGCGCGTGGAGGACGTCTACGTCGACGAAGTGCTGCAGCGGTGGATCGTCGCCCTCGTGCGGGCGACGAGGGAACTGGACACCGTCGAGGTCGGAGCGTCCGTTCGCGGAAGCCTGGCGCTCGAGCGAGCGGCGCGCGCACGCGCGCTTCTGTCCCGGCGCGAGTACGTCGTTCCCGAGGACGTCGAGGCGCTGTTCGTTCCCGTCCTCGGCCATCGCGTCCTTTTCGCGCCGGCCTTCTTCAACGCGACGCGCGGGCTCGCCCGAAACGAGGCGCTGGCGCGCTTTCGCGACCGCTGCCTCGAACTCGCGCCTCGGCCGGCGCCGCCGAGCCTCGACTCTCGGTGAGCGCGAGGCGGGGGACGTTTCCGCTCGTACCGCGCCGTCCCGTGACGGGCGTGCGGATCGGTGGGCTGCGAAGCGCGCGCCGCGGGCCCGGCTCGGAGGTGGCCGGGTCGCGACCGTACCGACCCGGCGACGACATCCGGCGGATCGACCGGTACGCGTCCGCGCGGCTCTCGGCGGCGACGGCAGCCGATGCGTTCGTCGTCCGCGAGCACTACGCGGAGGAGGGGACGCACGTCGTGCTCGCGGTCGACACGCGGCCGACGATGTCGCTCTTTCCGGAGGGCTTCCCGTGGCTTCACAAGCCGGCCGCAGTCGCCGTTGCGGCCCGGATGATCGGCGACTCCGCCGCCGAGGCCCGTTGCGTCCTCTCACGTGCGTCAGGGCTCGAAGAGCTCGCTGCTCGCCGCCGCCCGCTTCCGCCCGGCGCGTTCGTCTTCCTCCTCTCCGACTTTCTCGACTTCCCGCCCGATACGGCGTGGGCCGCCGCGCTCGCTCGCCGGTGGGACCTCGTGCCGGTGCTCGTCCAGGATCCGACGTGGGAGCGAACCTTCCCCGAGGCGGGCGGCGTCGTGCTCCCAATCGTCGGCGCCGCTGGTGGCCCCGCACGGCTCGTCCGGCTCACCCGCCGGGAGGCGCGAGGTCGCAGGGACGTGAACGAGGCGCGGCTCGCGCGGATCCTCGCGCGCTTCGACGCCCTCGGGCTCGCACCCGTCCAGGTCTCCACGCACGACCCGGCTGCCATAGCTGATGCCTTCCGAGAATGGGCGAACGAGCGTCGTCGCGGCCCGAGGTGGTTCCGTTGACGCTCGGGCGCGTCGCCCTTGCGGTTGCTCTCCTTGCGATTGCGGCGGGTGCGACCGACCCGGCCGCGGCCCAGCGGGAGATCCGCGTGCCCGGGAGGCCCGTCGTCGTCTTGGACCGCACGCTTCCCGCGACGCACCTCTTCGGGGAGCGCGTCCGCGCGACGCTCACACTCGGCGTCAACCCGACCCTCGCCGACCCGCACTCGGTACGGACGAACGTCCAGTTTTCGCCGTACCGAGTCGTCGAGGCGGCCGGCCCAGCTCGCGAAGAAGGGGGCGGGCGCGTCGTCCTTCGCTACTCGTACCTCCTCGAATGCCTTGAACGGGACTGCCTTCCGAGCGACGAAGCGATCGAGTTGCCGGATGCGCGCGTCGACTATCACGCGACCGGGGCGGGCGTTGCGGAGCCGTTGTCCGTCGCGTGGCCCGAGCTTGCGGTCGTCTCGAGGGTGAGCGAGCGAGATCTCGAGCAGCCTCAGTTCCGCGTGAGCGCGCCGACGGCGGACAGCAGCGGCTCGCGCGCCGTCACAGGGGCGCTTGCGGCCGCGGCGCTCGTCGCTCTCGCGGGTGGCGCCCTTCTTGCCCGGGTCCTCTCGCGCGAGGCCGCTCGCGACGCCCCGGTCGTAATCTCGCCGCACGACGCCACGCCCCTCGGCACCGCGTTTGCGGTTCTCGAGGAGCCGGCCGTGCGCACCGCCGAGGAGCGTCGTGTCGCACTCGACAGCCTCGCTCGCGCTCTCGAGAGGTCGGGTCGTCACGAGCTCGCCGCGAGAG
>JALZFU010000174.1 GCA_030861385.1 Actinomycetota bacterium | reverse complement strand
GCTCAACTCGCCGAACGACGTGGTCGTCACGCGCGACGGCGCCGTCTGGTTCAGCGACCCGAGCTACGGTTACCTCCAGGGTTTCCGGCCCGAGCCGGAGCTCGGCGACTTCGTCTACCGCTACGACCGCACGTCCGGGGACCTGACCGTCGTCGCCGACTGGTTCGACAAGCCGAACGGGCTCGCGTTCTCGCCCGACGAGCGCGTCCTCTACGTGGGCGACAGCGGCGCGATCCACGGACCGGACGACTACGACTTGCGCCGGCCGCGCCGGGTCGTCGCGTTCGACGTCGTGGACGGCGAGCTCGCGAACGGGCGCATCTTCGCGGACTCGATCCCGGGCTTCCCGGACGGGATCAAGACGGACTCGTCCGGGCGGGTCTACGTCTCGGCCGCGACGGGCATCCTCGTCTTCGCGCCGGACGGCGAGCGACTCGGCGAGATCGAGCTCCCTGGCGCCGTCAATTTCACCCTCGGGGGGCACGGCAAGGACCTCCTTCTGATCACGGCGGACACCGCCGTCTGGGCCGCTCACCTGACCACGAAAGGAGCATGAGCATGGGAGTCGTCCGTACACGATCCGTGATCGACGACGCGGGCGCCGAGGCGGTCGCGAGCGCCGCCGTGAAGTTCGCCGACGAGAAGGGCCATCGCGTCGTCATCGCGATCGTCGATCCCTTCGGCGAGCTCATCGTGCTCCGGCGCACCGCGGGTGCGCAGATCGCGAGCTCGCGCGTCGCGGTCGACAAGGCGCGCACGGCGGCGATCTTCGTCCGGCCGAGCCGGGAGATGGAGGAGCAGGTGACGAAGGGGCGCCTCGGCGCGCTCGCGCTCCACGGGGCGAGTTGCCTGACGGGCGGCGTTCCGCTCCGGGTGGACGGCGAGGTGGTCGGCGCGATCGGAACGAGCGGCGAGACGCCGGACGAGGACGAAGCGATCTCGATCGCCGGCGCCGAAGCGGCGTTCTCGACCGCTCCGGTTCCCGCCCTCACCTATGAAGGAGCGCGTCTCGCGGCCGAGGCGATCGGCGCGGAGGCGGCCCGGCGCGGCGTGGCACCGGTCGTCTCCGCGGTCGACGCCGGCGGCGCCCTCATGTACCTCCTGCGCCCCGACGCGGCGCAGGTCGCGAGCGTCGAGGTGACGACCGACAAGGCACGCACGGCGGCGATCTACCGCCGGCCGAGCAAGGACTTCGAGGACCAGGCGTCCGGAGGCCGACCCTCGGCGCTCCATCTCGCCCGCGCCGTCCCGCTGCAGGGGGGAATCCCGATCACACACGAGGGCGAGGTGATCGGTGCAGTCGGCGTCAGTGGCGCCACCTCGGCCGACGAGGACCAGGAGCTCGCCCTCATCGGGGCCGAAGCGGCCGAACGAGCTGCGACCGCCTCCAACGGCAGCGCAAACGGCGCGACGTTCATCTCGAGCGACGCGCTGAGGAGGAAGTTCGAGGAGGGCGGGATCCTGCTCGATACGCGCGCCTACAAGCTCGACGCGGGCCGCCGCGAGGCTCCCGGAGAGGTCGAGTACCACGAGGGCGTGGTCGACGTCATGCACGTCGTCGAAGGAAGTGCGACCGTCGTCACGGGGGGAGAGATGCGCGATGCGCGCGAGGTCGCTCCCGGCGAGCTCCGCGCACCGGCCGTCGAGGGCGGGACGCGCCACGAGCTCCACGAGGGCGACATCCTCGCGATCCCGAACGGCGTGCCGCATCAGTTCGTCGAGGTCTCCGATCCCTTCCTCTACTTCGTCGTGAAGGTGGCCGCGTAGCGATGGCTGCCGTCGAGACCCTCACGACCGCGACGCCGGTTCCGGGCCCGCGCGAGCTGCTGCCGGGCCGCCCGGACGCGATCGTCGACCTCCAGACGGAGGAGGGTGTCGGTCTCGTGGCGGCCCAGTGGCGCTATTCCGACTGCACCGTCGAGGAGATCGACTTCGTCGAGGTCGGCGGCGCGGGCGACCCGGATCCGCTCGGGCCGGGAACGAGGTCGAACCGAACGTACGACGTCCTTCCGCACGCCGAGGCCGCCGACTACGACGACTCCGCATGGAGGATCCTCGCCCCCGAGGAGACGATGCTTCGCCTCGCGAACGGCCGCGTCTGCTTCAACTGGTACCGGATCGCGGTCACCGTTCCCCAGCGGGTCGGCGACTTCGACCCGACCGGGTCGACGATCGTCTTCGAGGTCGTCCTCGACGACTACGCCGAGGTGTGGGTGGACGGCGAGCTGCCGCTCGCCCTCGGGACGACGGGCGGCCCGGTGGTCGCCGGCTTCAATGCCCCGAACCGCGTCGTCCTCACGAGCGACGCGCGCCCGGGCGAGCGGTTCCAGCTCGCCGTCTTCGGGATGAACGGGCCGGTCTCCGCCTCGCCGCGAAACTACATCTGGATGCGCACGGCGACGCTCGACTTCTACACGGGCGAGCGAGCGCGGACGAGCGTCGAGGCACCCCTCGAGGTCGAGCGCGTCCACGACCGGCTCGACCGCCTCGTCCCGCCGGGGGCGCGGCTCGAGCG
>JALZFU010000170.1 GCA_030861385.1 Actinomycetota bacterium | reverse complement strand
CGACACGACGTCGCGAGGCGTGGCCCTAGGCACGCTCGACCAGCTTCGTCCGGAGCTTCGCCGCGATCTTCACGATCTCGACGAGGCCAGGAAGGATGTCGTCGCGCGCGAGGATGTCGTAGCCGTCCGCGGGCTTCAGCAAGAGGACGGCGGCGGCGACGGCGTCGCGTCGCCGGGGGAGGCGAACCCAGCTGTAGCCCCGGTTTCGCCGCAGCACCGAACCGATCCAGGCGACCTCGAGCTCGAGGTGACGGGAACGCACACCGAGCCGGTAGGTCGAGTCGAGCGACGCTTCCCCGTCGCCGGAGCCGTTGACGTAGAGGTCGACCATTCGGCCGGGAAAGTCGATGCCGCTCTTGACGGCGAGCGGAAGCGAGCCCCACACGCGTCCGTTGATCTCCATGAGACGCGGCCCCTCGTCGCCGAGCTTGAACTCCACCATCGCCACCCCCGTCCACGCGAGCGCCGCGAGCAAGCGCACGGCGTAATCGCAGAGCGTCGGATCGAGCGGGACGCTCTCTCGGAAGGAGCTCGCTCCGCCGGTCACCGGCACCTCGCGGATCCGCCGATGCTGGAACGCGGCGAGCGGGCGACCGCGATCCATGAGGAGGCCCACGCCGTGGGCCTCTCCTCGGTAGTACTCCTGCAAGAGGACGGCGGCTCGTCCCTCCAGACGCCGCACCTGATCTTCCAGCTCCCGGACCGTCTCCGCATAGCTGACCGAGAACGCCTCGATGTAGTCGCCGTCGCGGTAGCTCCGCGACGTGTGCGGCTTCACGACGACCGGCCAGCCGAGGAGCGGCGCCTGCTCGCGCGCCTCGCGCACCGTCTTCACGACCGCCGTGCGAGGAACCGGGACGCCATGGCGCCGCGCGAGATCGACGGTCGCCTGCTTGTCCGTTACAGCCGCAAGCGCCGCGGGGTCGGGGAGGGCGAGACGGCAGACGTCCGAAAAGCGATCGCGCTCGCTCGAGAGCGGGAGGATTACGTCGTCGGTGACCGGGAGGATGAGCGTCACTCGGTGCTCGCGTGCAGCGACGAGCAACGAGGACACGACGCTTCGGGGCTGCTCGCGGGGCTCCGGGTAGCGAACGCGCTCCGCCGTGTAGCGCGAGTAGAACCCCGGGCTGTGGCGATCGCTGTCCGCAGCGACGACGTAGACGCCGCGGCGGCCGAGCGCCCGGATGATCGCGAGCGCGCTGCCGCGGCCGGCGTCGGTGACGAGAACTCGCTGCGCTGCGAGGTCAAGGTCGCGGCGATTGTGCGCGCTGCTCGTCGCGCATCCCTCCGGCGGCGAAGGTTTCCACGATACGGACCACGTCACGCGTCACCTCGTCGACGGGCCGGCTCGCGTCCACCAGGAAGAAGTGCTTCGTCACCGGAGCGAGCGCGAGGTACTCGTTGCGCCTTCGGCTGAGGCTCTCGAGGGTTCCTTCACCCTTACGTGCGAGGAGAATCTCGGCGGGAGCGTCGAGGTAGATCACGAGATCGGGCTTCGGATATACGCGAGCGAGGACGAAGCCGTGGATTCGCCTGCTCAGCGGGCGTCTACGGCCGCCCGCGACATCGTACGCGTAGTAGTCCGAGAAGAAGTGGCGATCGAAGATGACGATCTGGCCCCGGTGGACGTACCACGACGTCAGGAGTTGCCGGTACCACTCCTCGGCGAGTCGGTTCGTCAAGCGAGCGCCCGCGCGCGCCGATGCGCGGATCCGCCGAGGAAGCTGTTTTGGACGACGGTCCTGGAGCCGACGAGGATCGGGGGGGCCGCCGGTATCCGGGCCTGCGCCGCGTGCCCGCTTGATCGCGCGAACGAGCCGCGTCGTCGGGAGCATCCGGTTGCTCGAGTCCTTGCTGACGCCCATGTAGAGGTACTTCGCCGGCATCGGCAACGCTTCCTCGAGCCGGCGCCCGATCGTCGTCTTTCCCGCTCCGTCGGGCCCGATCAGCGCGACCGTGAACCGCCGCTCCGTCGTCATCGCGCGCAGTATGGAAGCATCGCTTGATAGAGCTTGCGCGTCGGCACGGCGTGAGGGTGCCGCACAGTGAAGACGGGCGTTTCGGCGAGCACACGTGCGAGGACGTCGCGCTCGAGCTCCTCGACGCGTTCGAGGAGCGAGCTTTCGGCGTGCGGAAAGGCGAACCGAAACCTCGCGTAGGCATCGATCAGGGGAAGGCGCTCGTGCTGGAGCAAATAGGCGATCCGGCGCCGAGCCTCGTCTCGATCGAGCGGACCGACGACGACGTCGGGCACCGAATGCGTCATCGTGACGAACAGGCGATCCAGACGACTCGAGGGGGCGTTCGTCCGCCCGAAGAGCCTTTCGGGGTCGACCTCGACCGAAAGCTCGTCTTTCAGCGAGCGAACGACGCGGCTCCATCTCCGCCCCAAACGCCTGCGTTCGGGCGCTCCCGCCGCGGTCAGCGTCTCGAGGCGCGACACGGGGCCGACGGCGCGAAGCCGAGCTCGCTCGGCGCGTCCGAGCCGCGCGCGGTATTTCGGTTGGTCGGCGACGTGCCAAGCTCGAATCTCGAGGGGTCCCCTGACGCCGGAGAGATTCTCGCCCTCTTCGCCGACGAAGACGCGATCGTCCGCCACGAACTGCGCGCCTTCCGCCATGAAACCGACGAGCGCCGACGTCTTGCCCCCCCGCGGCCATCCGAGGACGGCGACGCCGGTGTTCCTGAAGACGAAGGCCGACGCGTGCAGGGAGAGGACGCGCTTCTTCAACATGACGACGCTCAGGATCGGAAGCAGGAGGGGCACGGCAGCGACGCTCCGCTCGCAGGTGATCTCGACTCGTTCGCCGATCCGGTCGAGGGGCACGCGCGCTCGTCCGCGCCCGCCCGTTCCAGCGAAGAGGAAGAAACCGTCTTCGTCGAAGGCGGCGTCGGAGCCCGCGTACGTCAACGGCCCGGAACCGGCGAGCCGCTCGACGAACCGGATGACGATATCCGGCTCGGACGGACGATCGTCGCCCGGCGTTCCGAGCTGCCGCGTGACGGCGGCGATCTCGGTCGGCGAAGCATCGAGCACGGAGACGGAAGCCACGCCGTGGATCGTGTATCGGACGTCTCTCACAGGCGTTCGCGCTAGCCGGGCTTCCGCCCACGTCTGGAGGCGACCAGAAGAATCCGGCCGGGCACTTTCCCTGCCGACGTCGGTTCAGGCGCCGGCGCGCCTAACCACCGAAAGCGCAGTCCAGGAGAGGATCCTGAGGTCCGTGCGAAGCGACATGTTCTCGATATAGCGGATATCGAGACGCAGGCGCTCGTCGAACGTGGTGTCGTTCCTGCCCGTCACCTGCCAGAGGCCCGTGATCCCGGGTCGGACTTCCAGCCGCTGGGTATGCCAGAGGTCGTACGTGCTCGGCGCGAACGACGTCGGCCGGGGGCCGACGAGCGACATCTCGCCGCGGAGCACGTTGATGAGCTGCGGGAGCTCGTCGAGACTCGTCTTTCGCAGCAGCTTGCCGACCCGCGTGATCCGAGGATCGTCGATGATCTTGAAGTCCGGAGGCGGAAGGACGTTCAGGTGCGCGAGGCTCGCCTTGAGCTCCTCGGCATTCCGGACCATCGTACGGAACTTGTACATCTTGAAACGAGCTCCGTGCCGCCCGGTCCGCAGCTGGGTGAAGAAGATGGGGCCGGGCGAGTCGAGCCGGATCGCGAGCGCGCAAAGGAGAAAGAGCGGCGCCGCGATCGGCAGGAGAAGAAGACAGCCCAGGAGGTCGAAGACCCGCTTCGCCCAGAAGTAGCGTTTACGTGCCCTCGGCATGCCGCATCTGCGCCTCGGTCAGATCCATACCCGTCGCCAAGTGAAGCGCCGAAACTCGGCGCCCCGCGTGCCCCTCGCCTTCGAGCGCCGGCCGCGTTGCCACGTCGTCACGATGACGGATCCTGCCGACGTTTCCCGTCTCCTTCCCGCGGTCGAGAGCCTTCAGCAGCGCACCGCTCGTCATCCCGTCCGCGGGGAAGGCGGCGAGCCGAACGCCGTGCTCGGGAAGAAGCTCGGGTGCCGTTTCCCGTATGCGCGCGAGCAGGCGCTCGCCGGCTCCCCGATCTGACTCCGGGAGGAGGACGTAGAGCGCGCCGTCGCTCGCCCAGACGTAGTCCAGCGTTCGCACGAGCGACCGGAGAACTTGCGCCGCCTCACGAGGCCGTCCGGGACGAGACCACCTCGAACGGCGCGCGCTCGTCGCGTCCCTCGCCGGGATCCGGATGAGCGCGAACTCGTGACCGTAACGCCGAGATCTTGCGATCTCGCGCCGCAGATCCTCCCACACGTCCAACCGCGTCGGCGAAGGCGTCGCCGACGAGGCGTTCCACCGCGGGTCCGCCTGGGACCGCAAGGTGCTTTCGACCACGGGGCCGCCGTCGCGTCGTCGAATCATCTCCACCCTCCCCGAGGGGCCGCCCCCTCATTGGCCGCAGATTCCGCCAGGCGCGGAAGCTTACCCGCTCAAGTTACCGGCGGCTCCGAGATCTAAACAACTAGACGAAAGGCGAGAAAACCCGAGCCGGGTCGGCGGAGCAAACGCGAAGCCGCGATCGCAACCGCCGCGGGTTCCCGCGGTCGGCGCATCCCGGAGCCAAGCTACCGGCCGTAGCGCCGGTAGAGACGGTCGACGAGATCGGGCATCGCCTCGAGCTTCTCGGTGATGACGCGGACCCGGTACTCGCGAAAGTGCTCGGGCTCGACGCCGAACGCCTTGGCGAGGCTCGCCATGACCTCGTTCGAAGGGACCGGACGGTTCCCGTGCACGAGGTGGTTCAGGTACCCGGCAGAGAGGCCCGTCCGCTCGGCGAGTGCCCGGTACGTCGTCCCGGTGTCGCTCATGAGCGCCTGGACGGTCTCGCCGAACGGCTCCTCGCTGAAGCGGCGTCGGCGGGCCATCATGCGGCCCTTCGCACTCGGCCGAGGACGTCTTCGACCGCTAGCCGCTCTTCGGTCTTCCCCGCGCGCTCCCGTATGTCGACCTTGCCGTCCTCGAGTGCCCTCTTCCCGACCGTTATCCGAAACGGGCAGCCGATGAGATCGGCGTCGGCGAACTTCTCCCCGGGCCTGCGGTCGCGGTCGTCCATGAGGACGTGGAGGCCGGCGGCCTCGAGGTCGTCCTCGAGCCGACCGGCGATCGCAATCGCCTCCCCCCCGGCCGCCTCGATCGGCACGATCTGGATCTCGTAGGGCGCGAGCGGGCGCGGCCACGCGATTCCCTCCGCGTCGTGGTTCTGCTCGACCGCCGCGGCCATGATTCGCCCCGGCCCGATCCCGTAGCTTCCCATCACGAGCGGCCGCTCGACGCCCGCCTCGTCGAGGTAGGTCGCGCGGAGCGGGTCCGAGTAGCGCGTCCCGAGCTTGAAGATGTGTCCGATCTCGATCGCGACCTGGAAGCGGAGGGTGCCTCCGCACCGCGGGCACGAATCGCCTTCCCGTGCTTCTCGGATGTCCGCGAAGCGGGCCTGGTAGTCGCGGCCGGCCTCGACCCCCAGAAGGTGCCGGCCGGTCCGGTTCGCGCCGGCCACGAACTGACCCTCGCGGAGCGCCTCGTCGGCGACGACCTCGACCGGGATTCCGACGGGCCCGATCGATCCCGGGTCGGCCCCGAACGTCTCGCGGATCTCCTCCTCCGTGGCGGGCCTGAATTCCGCCCCGAGGGCACCCGCGAGCTTGCCTTCGTGGAGGCGGTCGTCGCCTCGGACGAGGCCGAGGACGACGCGCCCGTCCGTCACGACCGGCATCGCCTTCGAGGTCGCGGCGGCGTCGATCCCGAGGAGCTCGGCGAGGGAGTCGATCGTCGTCACTCCCGGCGTCTCGACCTCGTCGGGTTGTGCGAACGACGCGGGGAAGCTCGGTGACCGGGGGACGCCGCGCGCAATCTCGAGGTCGGCCGCGTAGTCGCCCCGCTCGCAGGTGACGAGGACGTTCTCGCCGCTCCCCGCCGGGGCGAGGTAGTCCTTGCTCTCGCTCCCCCCCATCATCCCGACCTCCGCCTCGACCTCGTAGTACTCGAGGCCGCAGCGCTCGAAGATCCGTCGATACGCCCCCGCGTGCTTCTGAAAGCTCTCGTCGAGGCCCTCCTCGTCTCGGTCGAACGAGTAGGAGTCCTTCATGATGAACTCGCGGACGCGGAGGAGGCCGCCCCGCGGGCGAGGCTCGTCGCGGTCTTTCGTCTGGAAGTGGTAGAGGATCTGCGGCAACTCCCGGTAGGAGCGGATCTCGCGGGCGTGGAACGTGACCGTCTCCTCGTGCGTCATCGGCAGGACGAACGGGCGACCTGCACGGTCGGCGAGCTTGTAGACCTCGGGGATCGCGTAGCGACCGGTCTCCTGCCAGAGCTCGGCGGGCGTGAGGACGGGCATCAGCATCTCCTGGCCGCCGATCGCGTCCATCTCCTCGCGGACGATCTGCACCGCCTTTTGGTGGACCCGCCACCCGAGCGGGAGGAACGACCAGAGCCCGGCGCCGACCTGCCGGATGAAGCCTGCGCGGACGAGCAGCCGGTGGCTCGCGGCATCGGCGTCGGCCGGCTCCTCCCGGAGCGTCGGGAGGAAGAGCTGGGACGCGCGCGGCATCAGCGCCCCTTCCGGCGATGCACGGTCTTCGGCGCGCGATCACGCGGCGCCCGAGCCCGCCATCGCCCTTCGGGCGGCGTCGAGCCTTCGCCCCGGACGAGTGCGGGCTTGCTGCTCGCGACCCGAAACCTCGGCAGCATCACCGGCAGGAGCACTAGAGCGGCCGCTGGGCCGCCTCGGCCATCATGAGCGCGGCGGGCTTCGCGAGCTTGAGACGCTTCGGCCGGACCATGCCGGCCGCGATCCACTGGTCGATCTCGTGGAAGAGCTCGTCCACGAGGATGTCGGAGGAGACCTTCTTCAGCACGCGGCCGTGCGCGTAGACGAACCCGGTCTCGCGGCCGCCCGCGATCCCGAAGTCGGCGTCGCCCGCCTCCCCCGGCCCGTTGACCGCGCAACCCATGACCGCGACCTCGAACGCCTGCGGATAGGCGCCGAGGCGCTCCTCGACGCGCTCCGCGAGGCGCTGAACGCCGACGTTGTCGCGCCCGCACGACGGGCAGGCGATCATGACCGGGCCGCGCTCGCGCAGGCCGAGCGCCTTCAGGATCTCCCACGCCACCTTCACCTCCTCGACCGGGTCGGCCGTGAGTGAGACGCGGAGCGTGTCGCCGATCCCGTCCATGAGCAGGCTCCCCATCCCGATCGCGCTCTTGATCGAGCCCGAGAACGGAGTCCCGGCCTCGGTGACGCCGAGGTGGAGCGGGTAGGGGACTTTCTGAGACAGCATCCGGTAGGCGCGGATCATCGTCGGGACGGAGCTCGACTTGACCGAGATCTTGAAGTCGCGGTAGCCGAGGCGCTCGAGGAGCTCCACCTGCTCGAGCGCCTCCTGGACGAGCGCCTGGGCCGTGTCCTTCTGCGCGAGCGGCTCGAGATGCTTCGGAAGCGAGCCCGAGTTCGCCCCGACCCGCATCGGGATCCCGCGCGCCTTGGCCGCCCGAACGACGGCCGCGACCTTGTCGGGCCCGCCGATGTTTCCCGGGTTGATGCGGACGGCCGCGACGCCGGCCTCGATCGCCTTCAGCGCGAGCGAGGCGTTGAAGTGGATGTCCGCGATGACGGGGATCGGACTCAGGTAGACGAGCCGGGGAAGAGCCTCGGCATCCTCCGTCTTCGGGACGGCGACGCGGACGATCTCGCACCCGGCCGACGCGAGCGCGCCGATCTGGGCGATCGTCGGGTCGACGTCGTGGGTGGCCGTCGTCGTCATCGACTGGACGACGATGGGCGCGCCGCCGCCGATCGGAACTCCTCCGACCGTGACCTGGACCTCGCTCGCCATCCCGGGCAACAGTCTATCGGGGCGTTTCCGCCGAGCCGCCTTCGCTCATGCGCTCCCGGCTCGGTACGCGCGGGGACTAGTTACCGGTTGCTCGGCCGGGTTCCCAGGAGACCTCGATGACGTAGCCGTCGGGATCGCGGCACTTGACGCTCACGTAGGCCGGCTCGTCGTACCACTCCACGATCGGTACCCCGTCCGCGAGGAGCCGGTCGCGGAAGGCACGGACGTCCTCGGGAGAATCGCGACGGGTCCCGAAGTGGAGGAACGGTGGCAGCGCGACGGGAGCGTCGGTCACGCCGAGCGCGAGGGCGAAGCCGCCGGCGTCGGAGAGCATGAGGACGCCGTCGTCGTAGATGCGCGCCGGGGCTGCGTCGAAGCCGAAGTACGTCTCGTAGAAGCGGCGCGAGCGCTCCTGGTCGGCGACGGCGAGGGCGAGGTGATCTATGGCCTAGCCGCTCAGCCGGTTCACGTCGTTCGAGAGGCCGAGGAGGAAGAGCATGAGGACGAGCGCGATCCCGATCGCCGAGAAGCGCTCGTAGGCGACGCGCGGGATGGCACGGCCCCGCACGGCCTCGACCACCGAGAAGGCGATGTGGCCGCCGTCGAGCGGGAGGAGCGGAAGAAGGTTGAGGAGCGCGAGCGAGAGGCTGATGACCGCGAGGATGCGGAGGTAGACCCGGAGGCCGAGCTCGTCGAGCGCCTGGCTCGAACCCTGGACGATCCCGACGGCGCTGGAGACGTTCTCGCGATCCTCGCCCGTCACGAGCCGCGCGAGCGTCCGACCCGTGAGCTCCGTCACGCGCCAGGCGTCGCGCGCTGCGAGCTCGACCGACTCGAGGGGGCCGTAGCTTCGGTACACCGACGCGAGCTCGAAGCCGAGGCGGTAGACGCCGTCCGCGCGCCTCGCACGCGCGGGCCCGAGCGTCCGCGTCTCGCCGCCCCGCCGGACGCCCACCGTGATCGGCCTGCCCGCGCTCGCGCGGATCCGCGCCGAGATCGTCTCCGGGGTCACCGGCTGCCCGTCGATCGCCACGACCTCGTCTCCCGCCCGCAGGCCGGCGGCCGCGGCAGGTGTTCCCGGCGAGACCTTCGCGACCGCTCGGCTGACCTCGGTGGGGACGCCGAGCGCGAAAACGGCCGCGAGCAGCCCGATCGCGAACACGAGGTTCGTCGCCGGGCCCGCCACGATGACGGCGATCTTCTTCCAGGCGGGCGCGCGCCAGTAGGCGTCGGCCGAGAGCGCGTCCGCCAGGTCGACGAGGCCGCGCTCGGCACCTCGGCGTGCCCCGTCCGAAAGGTCGGCGCGAGCGACGGCGGCGCGGAGGCGCTC
>JALZFU010000169.1 GCA_030861385.1 Actinomycetota bacterium | reverse complement strand
GCCACGCACGCGGGACGCTCGTCCACGGCCTCCTCGGCCGCGCTGTTGCGGGCGGAGAGGATCCGACGCGGCCCGGGATCGTCCACCGGCTCGACCGCGACACCTCCGGGCTCCTGATCGTGGCGCGCTCCGACGAGGCGCACCGCCGGCTGCAGCGGATGCTCCGTCGCCGCGAGATCGAACGCGAGTACGCGGCGCTCGTCCGCGGCCGCCCGAAGTCGTGGCGAGGTCGGATCGAGGCGCCAATCGGGCGCGACCGTCGCGACCCAACGCGCGTCTCCCTCGAGAGCGACGTCGGGCGCGACGCCGTCACCGAGTTCGAGGTCGCTGAGCTCCTGGGTCGGCACGCGCTCCTTCGGGTCCGGCTCGAGACCGGGCGGACGCATCAGATCAGGGTGCATCTAGCGGCGATCGGACTTCCCGTGAGCGGCGACCCGGTCTACGGGGCCGCCGGGGACCTCGATCTCGGGCGCCAGTTCCTGCACGCGGCGCGGCTCGCCTTCGCCCACCCGTTCTCGGGTGAGCGCGTGGAGCTCGAGTCTCCGCTTCCGGGCGATCTCGCCGCCGCGCTCGAGCGCGCGCGCGTGGGGGCGAGCGCGAGCGGTGGTTAGCGACGCCCGCGTTCCGGGGCTGCCGACGAGGACCGCTCCTCGTCCGTCCGAGCTCGTCGGCGGCGATTCGTCCCCGGCCGCCCCGCTACGCGGCGCGTACGAGCTTGTCGGCGTAGAGCCGCCGGTCGGCAAGCTCGAAGAGCTCTTCCGCGGTCCCCTTGACTTCGGCGGCGTAGGCCGCGCCGGCGCTTGCCGCGACCGTCTCCGGAAGCTTCGCGCGCAGGCGGGCGAGAAACGCCTCGACCGCCCACGGCTCGGCCTGGAGGAGGAGGGCGCCGAACTCGTCGCCGCCGAGGCGCCCGACGGCGTCGTTTCGGCGGACGGTGTCGGCGAGAAGGGCGGCGAAGGCGCGCAGCACGCGGTCGCCTTCCGCGTGGCCTTCCCGGTCGTTCGTCTCCTTGAAGCGGTCGAGGTCGAAGAGGACGAGCGCGAGGCGGCCGCGGTAGCGGCGCGCGCGGGCGAGCTCCGCGCCGACGGCGGCGTGGAAGGCCTGGTGGTTCAGGACGCCGGTCAGCGGGTCCCGCCTCGCCCGGTCGCCGAGCTCGGCGGTCACGCGCTCGAAGAGGAGGAGGATGCACCAGTCGATCGCCTCGCCCGCGCGCCTTCGGCCGTGCCGCTCGAGCACGCGAGCGAGCGCCAGGAGCTCCGCGATGACCTCGCCCTGCGCGAAGCCGAGCCCCACGCGCTCGCGAGCGTGGCCGATCGCGGCGCCGGCGAGCGCCTCCTCGTCGTCGAGTGCCTCGATCAGCGTCGCGAGCGTTCCCACCTGGCCGAGGCGGCCCAGGTGCTCGAGCGACGAAGCGGCGCCCGTGCGGATCGCCTCGTCGACGGCCTCTCCGGCGAGGTCCCACGCAGCTCGCTTGCGACTCGGCACGAAGCCAGAGTAGGGCCGCCGTCGGCTAGAGCTTCGGCGAGACCTGCCGGGTACACTTGGGTCCTACCGCACCCGACCCGGCGGCATCGAGGTGGGTGGCGGTGCCGAGCTTCGTCTCGGTTCCATCCCTTCGCCGCCGGAGCAGACCCGCAACCGAGGAGGATTCACCCATGCCTGTCGTTTCCATGCGCGAGCTCTTGGAGGCCGGCGTCCATTTCGGCCACCAGACGCGCCGCTGGAACCCGAAGATGCGCCGGTTCCTCTTCACCGAGCGCGGCGGCATCTACATCATCGACCTGCAGCAGACGCTCGAGCTCATCGAGGAGGCGTCGGCGTTCATCCGGAACGTCGCCGAGCGCGGCGGCTCGGTCCTCTTCGTCGGGACGAAGAAGCAGTGCCAGGACGCCATCGCCGACCAGGCGAGCCGCGTCGGCATGCCGTTCGTAAACCACCGCTGGCTCGGCGGCCTGCTCACGAACTGGCGGACGATCTCGCACCGCCTCGAGCGGCTGGAGGAGCTTCGGCGCCTGCGCGACGAGGGCCAGCTGGAGCTCCTGCCCCCGAAGGAACGGATCTCGATGCTCGGCGAGCTCGAGAAGCTCGAGACGAACCTCGGCGGCGTGCACGAGATGAAGGAGCTGCCGGATGCCGTCTTCGTCGTCGACCTGAAGAAGGAGCAGCTCGCGATCCGCGAGGCGCGACGGCTCGGGATCCCGATCGTCGGGCTCGTAGACACGAACTGTGACCCCGACGACGCCGACTTCGTCATCCCCGGAAACGACGACGCGATCAGCTCGTGCGCGCTCGTGACGCGCGTGATCGCCGACGCCGTCTCCACCGGCCGCCAACGCGTGAGCGAGCGCGAGATCGCGCGCGCCAACGGGCGTCCGCGCGACGAGCCGCCCGTCGAGGAGGGGGAGCGCCCCGTCGAGGCGGTCGACGAGTACGGCTCCGAGACCGCCGCGGTGGCGGAGGAGGCGCTCGGTGAGACACCCGGCGCGGGGACCGTTCCCGCGCCCGCCGGCGATCCCGGAGCGGAGGAGGCGAGGTCCGAGTGAGCGAGATCGGCGCGACACTCGTCAAGGAGCTCCGCGACCTGACCGGAGCGCCGATGATGGACTGCAAGCGCGCCCTCCAGGAGGCCGACGGAGACCTCGAGGAGGCGCAGCGCCTCCTGCGCGAGAAGGGGCTCGCGGCGGCCGGGAAGCGCGCGGGTCGCCGCGGGAAGGAAGGGCGCGTCGAGACGCGCACGCACGATGGCCGGGGGGCGATCGTCGCCGTCGCGTGCGAGACCGAGCCGGTCGCCGGGAACGCGGAGTTCCTCGCCTTCGTCCAGCACGTCCTCGACGTCGTCGATCTCGAGGGCTCGGAGGCGGCGGAGAGCCTCGAGGAGGAGCGCCTCGACCTCGTCGCTCGCCTCGGCGAGAACATCGAGCTCCGCGGCGCTCGGCGAGTCGAGGCAGCCGACGGCGAACGGCTCGCCGAGTACGTGCATCCGCCGGCGCGGAAGATCGGCGTCCTCGTCCGCGCGCGCGCGACCGCGGAGCTCGCGCGCCTCCTCGCCATGCACGTCGCCGCCGCGCGCCCCCGCTACGTCTCGCGGGACGAGGTCCCTCCCGAGGACGTACGGCGCGAGCGCGAGATCTACGAGAAGCTGCCCGAGGTCGGCTCCAAGCCCGAGCACATCCGACCGCAGATCGTCGACGGGATGATCCAGAAGCGCTTCTTCGCCGAGTCCGTCCTTCTCGACCAGCCGTGGATTCACGACCCGTCGCTCACGGTCGGAAGGGCGCTCGCCGAGCACGGAGGCGCCGTCCGCGAGTTCGTCCGCTTCGACATCGCCGAGGGCGGGGAATGACCGCCGAAGCGGGGGCGAGCGCCGTCACCGCCGCGGAGGAGGCGCCGCGCCCCCCGGCCTTCCGCCGCGTGGTCGTCAAGCTCTCGGGCGAGGCGCTCATGGGCACCGCGGAATACGGGATCGACCCGAGCCGCGTCCGTGCCCTCGCCGAGCAGCTCGGCGCGCTGAGCGGCCTCGGAGTGGAAACCGCGGTCGTCGTCGGCGGCGGGAACATCTACCGAGGCATGACCGCCGCGGCGGCGGGGATGGACCGCGCGACCGCCGACTACGGGGGAATGCTCGCGACGCTCCTGAACTGCCTGGCGCTCCAGGACGCGCTCGAGCGCGGCGGCGTCCACACGCGTGTCCTCTCGGCGATCACCGTGAGCGAGGTCGCCGAGCCGTACATCCGCCGGCGCGCCATCCGGCACCTCGAGAAGAGCCGCGTCGTCATCTTCGCCGGTGGAACCGGTAACCCGTTCTTCACGACCGACACCGCCGCCGCTCTCCGCGCGCTCGAGATCGGAGCGGAGGCGATCCTCATGGGAAAGAACGGGGTCGACGGCGTCTACGACGGCGACCCGAACCTCGACTCCGCTGCGACGTTCCTGCCCGAGCTCACCCACCGCGACGCCCTCGAGCGCGGGCTCAAGGTGATGGATGCGACCGCGCTCTCGCTCTGCATGGACAACAGCCTCCCGATCCACGTCTTCGGTCTCGACGACGAGCGAAACATCTTGCGCGTCGCCCGCGGGGAGCGGGTCGGCACAGTGATCACGAGCGCTCGGAGGACCTGACAGAGAGATGGCCATCATGGATGACCTGCTGACGGACGCGAGCCGTCGGATGGACAAGTCGGTCGACGCAACCGGCCACGAGCTCAACACGATCCGGACGGGGCGGGCGTCCGCCGCCCTTCTCGACCGGATCCACGTCGACTACTACGGGCAGAGGACGCCGCTTCGCCAGCTGGCGACGATCAACGTCCCTGAGCCGCGCCTCTTGACGGTTCAGCCGTTCGACCCGAGCTCGCTGAAGACGATCGAGCGCGCGATCCAGGAGTCGGACCTCGGGCTGACGCCGTCGAACGACGGGAAGATCATCCGCCTCCCGATCCCGCAGCTGACCGAGGAGCGACGGAAGGAGCTCGTTCGCGTCGTCCGCCACCTCGCGGAGGAAGGACGCGTCGCGGTCCGGAACGTCCGCCGGGACGTGATGCACGACCTGAAGGAGCTCGTGCGCGAGGGCGAGGTCGGAGACGACGAGGAGCGGCGGGCCGAGGAGCGGGCTCAGAAGCTGACAGACGAGCACGTGAAGCGGATCGACGACCTCCTGAGGCGCAAAGAGGAAGAGATCATGGAGGTCTGAGGGCGCGCCGTCCGACGCGGCCCCGCACGAGCATGAACCTCCTCACCCGGCTGCGGACGCTGCGGAGCACGAAGCCGCTCCCGGAGGGCGAGCTGCCGGAGCTCGCGCGCTCCGTCGCGATCATCATGGACGGGAACGGACGGTGGGCGCGACGCCGCCGCCTTCCCGTCGCCGCGGGTCACCGGGCGGGAACGCGCGCGCTCCGGAGAACCGTCGAGGCCGCGATCGCGGTCGGCGTCGAATCCCTCTGCGTCTACGCCTTCTCCACCGAGAACTGGTCGCGTCCGCAGGAGGAGATCGCGGCGCTCATGGAGATCTTCGTGGAGACGATCGAGCGCGAGCTTCCGGACCTCGCGCGCCAAGGCGTCCGAGTCCGCTTCATCGGCCGGCGCGATCGAGCGACGGACGAGCTTCGCGCCAAGATGGCCGAGCTCGAGGAGGAGACGTCGGCGAACGAGCGCCTCGAGCTCTGGATCGCTTTCGACTACGGCGGCCGCGCCGAGATCCTCGAGGCGACGCGGCGCCTCGTGGACGAGGGCGTCGACCCGCGAGACATCGACGAGAACGCGATCGCCGCTCGCCTCTACGCACCCGATATGCGTGAGCCGGACCTCCTCATCCGAACGTCGGGCGAGCAGCGGATCTCCAACTTCCTCCTCTGGCAGGTCGCCTACACAGAGCTCATCTTCGTGGACACCCTCTGGCCCGATTTCGGCGAGCGCGACCTGCGCCACGCGCTCTCCGAGTACGCCGGTCGTCGGCGTCGCTTCGGCGGGCGATGACGCCGTTCCTCTCGCGGGTGGCCGTCCTCGCCGCCGGCCTCCCGATCGTCGTCGGCGCCGCCTGGGAGGGAGGGTGGTTCCTCCTCGCCGTCGCGGCCGTGGCGGGGCTCGTCGCGCTCCACGAGCTGTACCGCCTCGCGCGCCAGCTCCGGCCGCTTGTTCTAGCCGGGTACGCCGGCGCCGTCGGGGCCCTGCTCGGGGCCGAGCTCGGCGACGCCGAATGGATGCTGGGCGGATTCCTGGTCACGTTCCCGCTCGCCTTCCTCTTCGCGGCGATCGCGGCCACGCGGCAATCGACGACCGTCGCAGTCGGGACCACAGTCCTCGGCGCCGCGTGGGTGAGCCTCGGCCTTGCCCACCTCGTGCTCGTTCGCCGTTTGGCCGTCGACGGTCAGGACGCGATCTTCGCCGTCCTCTTCACCGTGTTCGCCGCCGACACCGTCGCCTTCCTTGCCGGCCGGTTGCTCGGCCGGCACCGGATGACGCCCGTCATGTCGCCGGGGAAGACGTGGGAGGGATTCGTCGCCGGTGCCCTGGCCGGCATCCTGGTCGCGTTCTTCACGCTCTACGACACCGCCTACGAGGGTTGGCGCACGTTCGTCCTCGGGGGGGCGATCGTCCTCGCCGCGACCCTCGGCGACCTCTTCGAGTCGCTCGTGAAGCGCGACCTCGGTGCCAAGGACACCGGACGAATCCTCCTCGGCCACGGCGGCGTCCTCGACCGGATCGACTCGCTTCTCTTCGCGGGGCCGGCGGCCTACTACGTCTTCCTCGCCGTAGGCCCCTCATAGTGCTCGCGGGCCGGTGATTCCCGGTCCCTACACTGGCCGCGTGAAGCGAGTCGTGCTCCTCGGCGCAACCGGTTCGATCGGGACGCAGGCGCTCGAGATCGTCGCCGCAGACCCCGAGCTCGAGCTCGTCGCGGCGGCCTCGGGATCGCAGCGGATCGACGGGCTCGCTCCGCTGACACAGGTAGGCGGCGATCTGACCGAGCTCCTCGAGCGGGCGGAGCCGGACGTCGTCCTGAACGCGGTCGTCGGCTTCGCCGGCCTGCCGGCGACGCTCTGGACGCTCGAGCACGGAATCGATCTCGCGCTCGCGAACAAGGAGAGCCTCGTCGCCGCCGGTTCGCTCGCGATTGCCGCCCGGGAGCGCGGCGGAGGCCGCATCCTCCCCGTGGACAGCGAGCATTCGGCCGCGTTCCAGTGCCTCGAGGGGCGAGCGCCCGAGACCGTTCTCTCGCTCGTCCTGACAGCGTCGGGAGGCCCGTTTCGCGGGCGAAGCCGCGCCGAGCTCGAGGCGGTGACGCCTTCGCAAGCGCTCGCGCACCCGACGTGGAGCATGGGGCCGAAGATCACGGTCGACTCGGCGACGCTCATGAACAAGGGCCTCGAAGTGATCGAGGCGCACTTCCTCTTCACGCTTCCCCTCGACGCGATCGAGGTCGTCGTTCATCCGACCTCGGTCGTCCACGCGCTCGTCCGGTTTCGAGACGGCGCGGCGCTCGCGCATGTCGGGT
>JALZFU010000163.1 GCA_030861385.1 Actinomycetota bacterium | reverse complement strand
CCGGGCGCGCGCATGTTGTGGATCGTCACAATGAAGTTGATCGCGCCCGCGAGCGACGAGATCGTGGTCAGGTGGAGGCCGAGGATCCAGAGGTCCTGCCCGACCGTCGGGTACTGCCAGGAGAGCGGCGGGTAGCCGTACCACCCGGCCTTGGCGGCGCCCCCATGGACGAGGAAGCTGCCCATGAGGACGAGCCCGCCGGCGACGAAGAACCAGTACGACATCGCGTTCAGGCGCGGGAACGCCATGTCGCGCGCGCCGATCATGAGCGGCACGAGGAAGTTCCCGAAGCCGGCGAGGACCGGGACGACGAAGAGGAAGATCATCGTCGTCCCGTGCAGCGTGAAGAGCTCGTTGTAGCGGTCGCGCGTCACGATGTCGAGGTCGGCCTGCATGAGCTGGATCCGCATGAGAAGGGCCATGACCCCGCCCGCGAAGAAGAAGAGGAAGGCCGTGACGATGTAGAGGACGCCGATCCGCTTGTGGTCGACCGTCGCGAGCCAGCCCGTGACGCGGCCCTGCTTCCAGGTCGGCGTCGCCGCTTCTGCCCTAACCGCCACTCGCACCTCCAGCCAGCTTCTCGTTCGACTTCGCGTACGCGACAAGCGCGTCGATCTGCCCGTCCGTCCAGCCTTTGCCGACGGGCGGCATGTAGCCGGGGTTCGCCTCGAGGTTCTGGCCCTCGTAGAGGAGCCTTCGGAGGCTCGCGGCGTTCGTCAAAGTTCCGTTTCCGGCGATCGCTGGTCCGATGTCGCCCTCGCCCTGGAAGCCGTGGCACTTCGCGCAGGACGCGCGCCACTCCTGCTCGCCCAGCGCGACCCGGTCGGGTTGCCGGTTTTCGTCCAGCCAGCGCTCGAACGCGCCCGCGCCGAGGACCTCGACCCTGAACGTCATGTGCGCGTGCTGGATCCCGCAGAACTCGCCGCAGACGCCGTGGTCGAACGTGCCTCGCTCGCGCGGGCGGAAGTGAAGCTCGTTCGTCCGGCCCGGAATCGCGTCGCGCTTCCCGGTGAGCTGCGGAACCCACCAGCTGTGCGGCACGTCCTCGGAACGGATCCGGAGCGTCACCTTGCGGTCGACGGGCAGGTAGAGGACGTCGAAGGAGAGCGCCCCGTTCGGATACCGGTACTGCCAGTAGAACTGATGGCCGGTGACGTCGACGACAAGGACGTCCTCGTTCGAGCTCGGCGTCGCCTCGACGTCGGGGACGCGGGAGAACGTGTAGATCGCGAGGCCGAGGAGGAGGAGTGCGGGCACGACCGTCCAGACGACCTCCACCCGCGTGTTCCCGTGGATCTGCGGTCCCTCCGCGTCGGGAGGCGTCTCGCGGCGCCGGCGGAAGCGGAAGAGGAAGACGATGAGCGTCGCCTCGACGCCGATGAAGACGATCGCCGCGAGGACGAAGACGACCCAGTAGATCTCGTTGATCGCGTCGCCCGAGTCCGTCGCCGATGCGGGCGTCGAGGCGCCCGGAAGGCCGAAGGTGAGCGGCAGCGCGATGATCACCGCCGCGAACAGGACCAGGAGAACGGAGAGGACGCGGCTCCGGGGCACCGCCGCCGATTCTAAGCGCGGCCGGTCGCGGGTCGTCCGGGCAAGGCGTCCCCACGGCAGCCGGCGCCGGAGGCGCCTACAGCCCTCGTTCGGGGGATTGAGACTCACCCGTCCGGTGGGTTAAGTGCGAGACACGGGGCTGGGTCGCTCGGGGAAGTCGATCGCGGGGACGAGGGTCTTGCCCGCTGATCGAGGGGAAGCTTGGAGCGCGCGAGAGGGAATGAGGGGGCCTCGGGCCCCCTCATCGCGCACGCATCTCTAGGCTTCCGGCGCCCGTGGCAGACGTGTGGACGGTCCCGCTTCCGAGCGACGTGACCGAGCCGTTCGAGGTTTTCGTGAACGGCGTTCGGCAGGAGCGCGGCCGCGACTACGAGGTCGTCGGTCGCTCGCTTCGCTTTTCGAGGCCGCTCGCGAAAGAGGGGAAGCTTGGCGCGCTTCGGTGGACGAGCATCTTCCTCGGCGTCGCGGGGACGTACCGACGAAACGACAGCGTCGACGTCGTGTACGAAGTCGGAGAACGCAAGCGCGTCGCCTCGGGCCTCCCGATCGTTCCGCCGAACTAGCGGGTCGAGGGCAGGATGAGCTCGAAGCGGGCGCCGCGCGGCTCCGCCGGTCGGTAGAGGACTTGCCCGCCGTGCGCCTCGGCGTAGGAGCGCACGATCGACAGGCCGAGACCGGCGCCGCGGACGCCCTCGTTCGACTCTTCGCTCCGTGTGAAGCGGTCGAAGAGCCGGGGAACGAACTCCTCGGTGACGCCGCGGCCTCGGTCCTCGACCGCGAGGCGGAAGTGGCGATCCGACTGTGACGCCGAGACGACCACCGGCGCCTCGCCGTACCTGCACGCGTTCGTAACGAGGTTGGCGACGATCCGGTCGAACGCGTTCGGGTCGGCCTCCGCCTCGAGATCGGGCGGGATCTCGATCCGAATCTCGTCGGCGCCGTCGCCGGTCGCAGTGCGGACGACGTCGGCGACTCGGTCGCGGACGCGGATTCGCTTCGGCGAGATCTCGACCCCTCCGGCCTCGAGGCGCGAGAGATCGAGGAGTTGGTCGACGAGCAACCGGAGCCGGCTCGTATGCTCGGCGAGCGCCTCTCGGAGTCGCAGGAGGAGCTCGGGCTCGAGGTCGTCGCCTCGTGCGGCGAGCGTGGCGGCGATCCCGTGCACGACCGCGACCGGCGCTCGGAGCTCGTGCGACGCGAGCGCGACGAACTGCGTCTTCAGCTCGTCGAGTCGGCGGAGTTCGGCGCCCTCGCGGGCCTGGGCGAGGAAGACCGCGGCGACCTGGCCGATCGTCGTCAGGACGGCGAGCGTCACCTCGTCGAGGCGAAAGACGTCGCCGCCTCGGTCGGCGCTTGCGAACCCGAGGCAGCGGCCCCCCGAGACGAGCGGGACGACGAGGACCGAGCGGACGCCGAACGCCTCGACGAGCTCCGGGGAGAGGGCGCGGTCGTCGCGCACGTCCTCGACGAACACCGCGCCGCCCTCGGCGAGCGAGCGCTCGAAGATCGGCTGCGTCTCGATCGGGATCGCCGGTGGTAGCGCCTCGAGTGCGACGCCGCGGGAGGCGACCGGAGTCAGCGTCCGCCGGTCCTCGTCGTACTCGACGACGCTCGCGCGCTCGAAGCCGAAGGTGTCGACGATGCTCGCGCAGATTCGGTCCAGGAGATCCCGCACCTCGTAGGGGCCCTCGGCGGCCGCGCGGGCGAGATCGGAGAGGGCGCGTAGCTCGGGCGTCAGCTCGCGCACGTGTCGTAGATTTCCCTGCAACGAAGGGCCGAAACGCGCCCTCCGGGAAGCGGCGAAATAGGCTTGCCACGTGAACGCCGATCGCCTCGAGGGCGAGCTCGCCCGAATCTGCGGCGACGCGCACGTCGTCGCGCAGCGCGACGCCCTTCGGACGTACCAGTCGGACGCGCTCCTCCATTACCGCGTGCTCCCCGCGCTCGTCGTGCTTCCCGGTTCCGCCGGGGAGGTGCGGGAGGTCGTCTGCGCTTGCGAGCGCGCACAGGTTCCGTGGGTCGCGCGCGGCGCCGGAACCGGTCTTTCCGGCGGCGCGTTGCCGGTCGAGGGCGGCGTCCTCGTCGTCCTCTCGCGCTTGCGGCGGATCATCGAGGTCGACCTCGCGAACGCCCGGGTCGTCGTCGAGCCCGGAGTCACGAACGTCGAGGTCTCTCGTGCGGTCGCCCCGACGCACTTCTTCCCGCCCGATCCCTCGAGCCAGATCGTCTGCACGATCGGGGGGAACGTCGCGGAGAACTCGGGCGGCGCGCACTGCTTCAAGTACGGGTTCACGACCAACTACGTGACCGGGCTCGAGGTCGTGCTCCCGGACGGCGAGGTCGTAGCCCTCGGCCGAAAGGAGGCCGACAGCCCCGGCTACGACCTCGTGGGCGCGTTCGTCGGGTCCGAGGGGACGCTCGGGGTCGCGACGCGGATCACGCTCCGCGTGATCCCCGTTCCCGAGGATGCGCAGACGCTCGTCGCGTACTTCGACACGATGGAGGCGGCTGGCCAAACGGTCACGGACATCGTCGCGGCGGGCCTCGTGCCGGGCGCGATCGAGATCATGGACCGCCTTTCGCTTCGCGCGGCGGAGGAGGCGACGAACGCCGGGAACCCCGACGTGGCGGCTGCGCTCATCGTCGAGCTCGACGGCCCGGCGGTCGAGTGCGACGCGCTCCTTTCGGAGGCGGTCGCGCTCTGCGAGCGAAACGGTGCGGCCGCGGTCCGCGTCGCTCGCGACGACGAGGAACGGCAGCGGATCTGGCGCGCGCGCAAGGCGGCGTTCGCCGCGATGGGCCGGATCTCGCCTTCGTACTACGTCCAGGACAGCGTGATCCCGCGCACCCGTCTGGCGAAGGTGCTCGGACGGATCGAGGAGCTCGCACGCGAGTACGGGTTCCCCGTCGCGAACGTCTTCCACGCGGGCGACGGGAACCTTCATCCCCTCGTCGCCTACGACGTGACGCGCGCGGGCGAGGCGGAGCGGGCCGAGGAGCTCGCAGGGAAAATCGTGCTCGCGTGCGTCGAGGAGGGCGGCTCGATCACCGGAGAGCACGGCGTCGGGGTCGACAAGAAGCGCTACATGCCGGCGATGTTCGCCGACGAAGACCTCGCCGCCTTCCAGAAGCTTCGCTGCGCCTTCGACCCTGCCCAGCGTGCGAACCCCGGGAAGGTGATGCCGGCGCCGCGTCTCTGCGGCGAGGTGCCGGGGCCCTACCGGATCCATCCTCTCGAGGCGGCGGGCCTCGCGGAGCGCTTCTAGTGGCTCTTACGCACCGACCGAGCTCGGCGCGCGAGGCGGCGGCGCTGCTCGCCGAGGCGGATCGCGGCGGGCTCACGGTGCGCCCGCGCGGCAGCGGAACGAAGCTCGGCTGGGGGGCGCCCGCGCCCGAGCCCGACGTCGAGCTCGCGACCGACCGCCTCGACCGGATCGTCGAGCACAACGCGGGCGACCTCACGGCCGTCCTCCAGGCGGGTGTCCGGATGGCCGATGCGCAGGCCGCGTTCGCAGAGGCGGGCCAGATGCTTGCGCTCGACCCGCCGCTCGGAGCTGGTAACGATCTGCTGCCTGCTTCCGAGTACTCGGCGACGCTTGGCGGCGTCGTGGCGACAGCCGACGTGGGGCCGCTTCGGCATCGGTACGGCGCGCCGCGCGACCTCCTGCTCGGCGTCACGGTCGCCCTCCCCGACGGGACGGTCGCGCGTGCGGGCGGAAAGGTGATCAAGAACGTCGCCGGGTACGACCTGGCCAAGCTCTTCGCGGGCTCCTTCGGGACCCTCGGCGTCGTCGTCGAGGTCGTCGTCCGGCTCCACCCACGGCCACGCGCGACGGCGACTGCGCTCGGCGCCGGGGACGACGCGGGAGCGGTGGCGCGCGCCGCGCGCGGGTTGACGAATCTCCCGCTCGAGCTCGAGGCGCTCGACGTC
>JALZFU010000162.1 GCA_030861385.1 Actinomycetota bacterium | reverse complement strand
CGGTGGCGGATCAACTTCCTGCGGAGCTGCGCCGACCTCACCGACGCGGAGGTCGACTTCGGCCGCTGCGAGGCGCGCACGGGCGACGGCGCGGCGCTTGCGCGCTTCTGCCCCATCTCGGTCGACCCGGACGAGTTCCTCCGCCTCGCCGAGAGCGCGGCCGTGACGGCCGCCGAGGAGGCGCTCGTCGCCGCGCGGCCCGAGTTCCTCATCCTGCGCGTCGACCGGACGGATCCGTCCAAGAATGTCGTCCGGGGCTTCCGCGCGTACGAGCTCTTTCTCGACGCCCACCCGGAGCTCCACGGCCGGGTGACGATGCTCGCGCTCCTCGACCCTTCGAGGCAGGACATCCCCGAGTACGCGGAGTACGTGGGCGCGATCCAGCGAGCCGCGCGGGTCGTGAACGACCGCTTCCAGCGAGAGGGGTGGCGGCCGCTCGAGCTCCGGATCGAGGACGACTTCTCGGGCTCCGTGGCCGCCTACAAGCAGTACGACGCCCTGCTCGTGAACGCGATCTTCGACGGGATGAACCTCGTGGCGAAAGAGGCGCCGCTCGTGAACACGCGGGACGGCGTCCTCATCCTGTCGGAGAACGCGGGCGCGCACGAGGAGCTCGGCCCGTGGGCGCTGACCGTGAACCCGTTCGACGTCGCCGGGCAAGCAGAGGCTCTCGAGCGGGCGCTCTCGATGCCCCGCGACGACCGACGGGCGAGGATCGAGGCGATCCGCGAGCGCGTCCGCTCCCACGACATCGCGTCGTGGATCGACTCCCAGCTCCGCGACCTCGACGAGGCCCGGGTGCGGCGCGAGCCTAGACTTTCGGTTCGGTGAGCGAGGGGACGTCGCTCTCCCACGTCGACGAGGCGGGGGAGATCCGGATGGTCGACGTCGGGGCGAAGGCGGCGTCGCGACGGCGCGCGCGCGCGGTCGCGCTCGTGCGCATGCGCCCGGAGACGGCGCAGCGTCTGCGCGAGCTTCCGAAGGGAGATGCGCTCGCGACGGCGCAGGTGGCCGGAATCATGGCCGGCAAGCGAACGTCGGAGCTCATCCCCCTCTGCCATCCGCTTCCGCTCACGCTCGTGGACGTCCGGGTGGCAGTCCAGGAGGCCGGCGTCTCGGTCGAGGCGATCGTCGAGACGATCGCGCAGACCGGCGTCGAGATGGAGGCGCTGACGGCGGCGGCCATCGCCGCCCTCACCGTGTACGACATGGCGAAGGCGGTCGACCGCGACATGATCGTGAGCGACGTCCGCCTGGTCGAGAAGACGAAGGAACTCGCCTGACGAAGGCCGCCGTCCTCACGGTCTCGGACGGCGTCGCCCACGGGGTGCGGGAAGACGCGAGCGGGGCCGCCCTCGAGGAGCTCCTGCGGGGCGAGGGCTACGACGTCCTCCGCCGGGTCGTGCCTGACGAGCGGGCCGAGATCTCGCACGCGATCCGAGAGCTTGCGCGCGCGGCCCGCCTCGTCGTGACGACCGGCGGAACAGGCCTCGCGCCACGCGACGTCACGCCGGAGGCGACGGCGGACGTCCTCGACCGACCCGTCCCCGGAATCGGGGAGGCGATTCGGGCCGACGCCCTCCCCCGGACGCCGCACGGCCTCCTCTCGCGCGGCCTCGCGGGGACGCTCGGCGGGACGCTCGTCGTGAACCTCCCCGGATCGCCGGGCGGGTGTCGCGACGGCTTCGCGGTGCTGCGGCCGGCGCTCGCTCACGCTCTCGCTCTGTTGGCAGAAGAGACAACCACCCATCGCCAGACGTGACCGAAGGGCTGGTCCGCTATCCGAGGCTCTTCGCCTCGCTCGTCAAGCTCGAGCACACGGTGTTCGCGCTCCCGTTCGCGTACGTGGGGGCGTTCCTCGCCGTCGACCGCGTCCCGAGCGCGCGCGAGTTCGTCTGGGTGACGGTCGCGATGGTCGGAGCGCGCAGCCTCGCGATGGCGCTCAATCGCCTGATCGACGCCGAGCTCGACGCGCGGAACCCACGGACGGCGGCTCGCGAGCTGCCGCGCGGGGCGCTCGCGCGAGGGGAAGTGGTCGCGTTCTCACTCGCCTCGCTCGCCGTCTTCCTGGTCGCGGTCTACCAGCTCGAGCCGATCGTTCGCTGGCTCTGGCCGATCCCGGTCGCGGCGTTCGTCGTCTATCCGTATCTCAAGCGGTTCACGTGGCTCTCGCACGCGTGGCTCGGCGTCGTCGACGGCCTCGCTCCCGTCGGTGCATGGGCCGCGGTCGCGAACGAGCTTCCTTGGGAGGCGTGGGCCCTCGGCGGCGCCGTCGCCGTCTGGGTCGCCGGCTTCGACGTCCTCTACGCGCTTCTCGACCTCGACGTCGACCGCGCGCAGGGCCTCCATTCGCTCCCCGCTCGCTTCGGAGTGCGGGTCGCGTTCGCCGTCGCGCGCGTCTCGCACGCGACGACCGTCGCCCTCCTCGTCGTCGCAGGTCTCCGCCTTTCGGTCGGGCCGCTCTACTGGGCCGGCGTTGCGGCGGTGGCGGCGCTCCTCGTCTACGAGCACCTGCTCGTCTCGCCCGAGGACCTCTCACGACTCGATGCCGCCTTCTTCACCACGAACGGCGTCATCTCGGTCACGCTCTTCGCCTTCGTCCTCGCGGACCTGCTGGTGTCGTGATCCGCGCCCGTCGCCTCGAGCGCCGGTTCGGGGAGAAGCGCGTCCTCGGCGCGCTCGACCTCGACGTCGAGGAGCGCGACTTCCTCGTCGTCGTCGGCCCGAACGGCTCGGGGAAGTCGACTCTCCTCGCGCTCCTCGCGGGACTCCTCGCTCCCACCGGCGGGGAGCTCGCCGTCGTGGCCGCGCGAGCAGAACTCGGCTACCTGGCGCACGAACCGCTCGTCTACCGCGAGCTGAAGGCGCTCGAGAACCTCGAGCTCTACGGCCGGCTCTACCGAGTGAGCGAGCGGCGGGAGCGGATCGGGATGCTCCTCGAGCGCTACGGCTTGTGGGAGGCGCGGCACGAGCGCGTCTCCACGTTCTCGCGCGGGATGGCCCAGCGACTCGCGCTCTGTCGCACGCTCCTGCACGAGCCGCGGCTCCTCCTCCTGGACGAGCCCTACTCGGCCCTCGACGCGGAGGGCGCCGACCTCCTCGATCGCGAGCTCGCGGCAGCGGCCGGCGAGCGGACGGTCGTCGTCGCGACGCACGCGCCCGGGCGTGTGCGTCCGCTCGCAACCGCCGAGCTCGCGCTCGCATGAGCGCGTACCTCGCGGACGTCGCGGTGCTCGCGCGGAAGGATCTCCTGCTCGAGCTCCGCTCGCGGGACACGGTGCCCGCGATGCTCCTCTTCGTCGTCTCGGCGCTCGTCGTCTTTCGGTTCACGGTCTCCTCGGACGCGGAGCTCGCGGCCGCCGGGCTTCTCTGGATCGCCGTTCTCTTCACGGCGCTCCTGGCGCTCACGCGCGCCTTCGTCGCCGAGCGCGACCAGCGCGTCCTCGACGGCCTCGTTCTCGCCCCGTGCGATCGGAGCGCGATCTGGGCGGCGAAGGGGATCAGCGTCGCCGCGTTCCTCGTCCTCGCCGAGGTGATCGCCCTGCCTGCGTTCGCGCTCTTCTTCGCGCCGGTTGACGCCCCAACGGTCGCCGCGCTCGCCCTCGCCGACCTCGGAATCGCCACCGTGGGGACGCTTCTCGCCGCGATGGCCGCCGCGAGCCGGGCGCGCGAGCTCCTGCTTCCGCTTCTCTTCCTGCCGCTCGCCATCCCCCTCGTCGTCGGCGGCGTCGGCGCGAGCGTCGAGCCCGACTCCGGCCGCTACCTCGCCTTCCTCGCGCTCTACGACGGTCTCTTCGCGATACTTTCGTGGGCGAGCTTTGAGTACGTCGTTACGGAATAACGCGGCCCCCGTCGCGGCGCTCTCCGCGCTCGTTCTCCTCGTCGCCGGAACCGCGCTCGGCTTCTACTGGGTCCCGAACGACGCCGACCAGGGGTTCAGCCAGCGGATCTTCTACGTTCACGTCCCGGTGGCGCTCACGGCCTACGCCTGCTTCGGATGGGCCGCCTGGAAAGCGCTTCGCCTGCTCTGGACGCGGGACGCCCGTTACGACCTCGAGAGCTACACGTCCGTCCACGTGGGGACGATCTTCGGCGTTCTGACGCTCGTCACGGGGTCGATCTGGGCGAAGGTCTCGTGGGGCGTCTGGTGGAGCTGGGGCGAGCGCCAGCTCGTCCTCTTCCTCGTCCTCTTCCTCTTCTACTCGGCCTACTTCATGCTCCGCTACTCGGTCGAGCCTGGCCCGCGGCGCGCGAACATGTCCGCGGTCTACGCGCTCTTCGGCGTCGTTCTCATCCCCGTGAGCTTTCTGGCGATCCGACTCGCCGAGAACTTCATCCACCCCGTCGTCTTCACCCGCGAAGGACCGAAGATGGCGGGGACGATGTTCGCGACCTTCTGCGTCTGCCTCGCGGGAATGGTTGCGCTCGCGGCCGCGCTCTACCTGAACGAGCTTGCTGGCAAGCGGCTCGACGCTCGATTGCGCGAGCTTCGAGAGACCCTGGCCCTCCAGGAGTGACGACCGCCGAGAAGTATGTGACCGCCGCGTACCTCGTCGTCCTCGCGGTCGTTCTCCTCTACGTCGTCCTGTACGCGTTCAAGCTCGCGCGGCTCGGTCGCCGGTTGGACGAGCTCGCCGAGCTCGGTGCCCGCCACCGCCGCGAGCCGGCGCCGCCTGCCCCGACCGTTCGTGATCCTTCGGCTCGGCTCACGCGGCAGTAGGCTCGCGCTCACGCAGGCGGAAGTCGTGGCCGACGCGCTTCGGCGCGCGAACGCCGGGCTCGACGTCGCGCTCGTGCCGATCACGACCGCCGGTGATCGCGATCGGAGCAGACCGTTCGGAGAGATCGGCGAGCGGGGCGTCTTCGTGAAGGAGATCGAGGAGGCGCTCCTCTCCGCCCGCGTGGACGTCGCCGTCCACTCGGCCAAGGACATGACCTCGACGAACACGGACGGCTTGGCCGTGGGGGCGTACCTTCCTCGCGAGGATCCCCGTGACGCGCTCTGCGGCGCCGCGGCGCTCCGGCCCGCGATGCGCGTCGGCACCGCGTCTGCCCGGCGAAAGGCGCAGCTTCTCGCGCTCGTCCCCGGGCTCTCGGTCGAGCCGCTTCGGGGCAACATCGACACGAGGCTTCGCAAGCGCGGCGAGCGCGGGCTCGACGCGATCGTCCTCGCCGCCGCCGGCCTCGTCCGGCTCGGGCTCGAGGACGAGATCGGGCGCCGCTTCGAGACGGACGAGCTCGTTCCCGAGGCGGGTCAGGGCGCGCTCGCGCTCCAGGTGCGCATCGGCGAGGAGGATCTCGTCGCCCGCGTCGACGATCCGGAGACGCGTCGTCGGGTCGAGGCCGAGCGGGCGTGCGTCGCCCGGATCGGCGCCGGTTGTCTTGCGCCCGTGGCCGCCCACCACGATGGGCGCGAGCTCGTCGCTCTCGTCGCCGCCGAGGACGGAAGCTGGATCGAGCGCCGCCGCGGGACCGATCCCCGGGCCGTTGCCGACGAGCTCCTCGCGCTGGCAGCGGGCGGACTCTGACTCGCGTCGTCGTCACGCAGGCCTCGCCCGGCGCGCGGCGGACGGTCGACCGGCTTCGCCGGGAAGGAATCGACGCCGTCGCGTGTCCGCTGATCCGGACGGCGGCCGTGGAAGGAGGCCGAGTTCGCGCCGAGGGGTACGACTGGCTCGTCCTGACGAGCCGGGTCGCGGTCGAGGAGCTCTTCCGCCGGCTCGAGGGGGAGCTTCCTCGTGTCGCCGTGGTCGGCCGCGGGACCGCCGAGGCGCTTCGGGGCCACGGGGTCGAACCGGCGCTCGTTGCCAGCATCTCGACGCAGGAGGGCCTCGTCGCCGCGCTACCGAAGCCGGCCGGGCGCGTCCTCTTCGCGGGCGCCGAGGGGGCGCGACCGGTCATCGTCCGCGAGCTCGCGGCCGAGTTCGTGCCGCTCTACCGGACGATCGAGCGTCGACCCGAGCGATTTCCCGACGCGGATCTCGTCGTCCTCGCGTCCGGCTCGGCGGCCCGGAGCTTCGCCGCGCTTGGCCATGACCTTCCCTGCGTCTCGATCGGGCCGCAGACGTCGGCGGAGGCGCGCCGCCACGGCCTGCGGGTCGTCGCCGAGGCCGAAAGCCAGGACGCGGACGGGCTCGTGCAAGCCGTTAAGCTCGCCGCATCCCGCATCGCTTCATCACGTTCCTGACCGACTTCGGGCTCGAGGACGACTTCGTCGGAACCTGTCGGGGCGTGATGAAGCGGATCGCGCCCGAGGTCGAGGTGCTCGACATCACGCACGGAATCGATCCGCAACAGGTGCTCCAGGGCGCCCTGGTCCTCGCCAACACGCTCCCGTACATGCCGGCCGGCATCCACGTCGCGGTCGTCGATCCCGAGGTCGGGGGCGAGCGGAAGGCCCTCGTCCTCGAAGGGGACGGCCGCGTCTTCGTCGGACCGGACAACGGTGTCCTCCTCGTCGCCGCCGAGCGGCTCGGCGGTGTCGCCCGCGCGGTCGAGATCGCAAACGACGAGTACCTCCTGCGCCCGCTCTCGCGGACGTTCCACGGACGCGACGTCTTCGCGCCCGTCGCGGCGCACCTCGCCCGCGGCGTCGCGGTGGAGGACGTCGGGCCCTCGCTCGACGTCGGCGCGCTTCGCCGGCTCGACATCCCGACCCCCGAAATCGGCTCGGCGCGGATTCGCGTGACCGTTCTGTACGTCGATCGCTACGGGAACGTGCAGGTGAACGCGACGACCGACGATCTCGCCCGGGCTGGCATGGAGCCCGGTACGCGGGTCGAGGTCGACGTCGGGTTCGAATCGTATTTCGCGACGGTAGCGACGACGTTCGCCGACGTCAGACCGGGCGACATCCTCGTCTACGAGGACGCATACTGGAACGTCGCGCTCGCGATCAACGGGGGAAACGCCGCCGACATGCTGAACGCCCGGCCCGGTCGCGACCTTCGGATCCGTATCGCCCCGTGAACGAGCGCTTCGAGGCCGCCCTCCGCCGCTTCGCCCGTCTCGCGACCCGCGCCGTCGTCGCCTTCCCCGGGCTCTGGCGCGTCTTCCGCGGACCCGTCCGAGCCCAGTTCGATCGGCTCGCCGCGAGCTGGGAGTCGCGCCGTGGCCCCGAGGACGTCGCATCGCTCGCGGCCGCCCTCGACACCCTCGATTCGACGCCCGCTCGGATCCTCGATCTCGGCACCGGAACCGGGCTCGCCGCTCGGCTTCTCGCGCGGCGGTTCCCGAGCGCCGAGGTCGTCGGCGTCGACCTCTCGCCGCTCATGGTCGACGAGGCGCGGCGTCGTCTTCCCGACGAGCTTCGGGGGCGCGTCCGCTACGACGTCGCCGACGCGTCGGCGCTTCCGTTCGTGGACGGGGAATTCGACCTCGTGGTCCTCCTCAACATGATCCCGTTCTTCGGCGAGCTCGCTCGCGTCACCGCGAGCGGAGGCTCCGCCGTGTTCGCCTTCTCGTCGGGGCCAAAGACGCCCATCTACGTCCCGCCGGAGACGCTTCGGCAACGGCTCGCGCCGCTTGGCTTCGAGCGCTTCGAAGAGATCGACGCGAACGCCGCGACGGCGGTCGTCGCGCGCCGAGGCCCACTGGCGTCGCGCGGTGCGGCAGGTGGCGAGGGCCGGAATCGAACCGGCGACACCACGGTTTTCAGCCGTGTGCTCTACCGACTGAGCTACCTCGCCGCGGCCGACCCAGTGTAGCCCGGCAGGGGTATCGTCGCCGCCATGCCGCGCCGGGACGTCGCGATCATCGGCGCCGAGCTCGACCTCGGGGCCGGGCGCCGCGGGGTCGACATGGGACCGTCTGCGATCCGCTACGCCGGTCTCGGCGAGCGGATCGAAGCGATCGGGGTGACCGCGGACGATTGGGGGAACGTCGCGGCCGCGCTCCCCGAGACGGTCGCGAGCGGGAACGAGCGTGCGCGTTTCCTCGCCGAGATCAAGGCGACGTGCGAGCGCGTCGCCGAGCAGGTGTGCCGAGCGACCGCGGAAGGCCTCGTGCCGCTCGTGCTCGGCGGGGACCACTCGATCGCGCTGGGAACGGTCGGCGGGCTCGCCTCCCGCCGCGGTCCCGGAGCCGCCCTCTGGTTTGACGCGCACGGTGACCTGAACACGCCCGACACGACGCCGAGCGGCAACGTCCACGGGATGCCCCTGGCGGCGGTGCTCGGCCAGGCGGTGGACGGGTTCGCGAGCGAGCGCTGGCCGCTTCCCGCGCTCGATTCGAGCCGCGTCTCGCTGATCGGCGTCCGCTCGCTCGACGACGGTGAGCGCCGGATCGTCCGCGAGCTCGGCGTCGCCGTGCACACCATGAGCGAGATCGACCGGCGCGGCGTGGAGGATGTTCTCCGCGAGGCGCTCGCGCGCGCTGCCGGGGCTTCCTTCGTCCACGTCTCGCTCGACATGGACGTCGTCGACCCCGACGTCGCTCCGGGCGTCGGGACGCCCGTCCGCGGCGGGCTCTCGTATCGCGAGGCTCACCTCGCCATGGAGCTCGTCGCGGAATCGGGCCTCCTCGATTCGCTCGAGCTCGTCGAGGTGAACCCGATCCTCGACCGCAGGAACGAGACCGCTGCGCTCTCGGTCGAGCTCGCCGCGAGCGCGCTCGGCGCGCGCATCCTCTGACCCCTCGACCGCTGGAGGAACTATGCGCTTCTACCCCGAGGTCGCCCGCCACCGGGCGGCGACGATCGCGACCGACGCCGTCGTCCTCGCCCTCCTCGCCCTCTTCGCGTGGCTCGGCGTCGAGGTGCACGATGCGATCACGGAGCTCGCACCGCTCGGTCAGGGTGTCGAGGATGCGGGGAAAGCCGTCCGGGGCGGTTTCGAGGCGGCGGCCGGTGCGGTCGAGGGGACCCCGCTCGTGGGAGGCGACATCGCCGAGGCGCTTCGGACGGCCGGCGAAGGAACGGGCGGGAACGCGGCCGAGCTCGGGAGGCGGGGCGAGGACGCCGTGTACCGGACCGCGAATCTCCTCGGCATCCTCACGTTCGCGGTCCCGGCGACGCTGCTCCTCGTCCAGGCGCTCCCCTCCCGCGTCGCGCTCGTCCGACGCCTGACGGCCGCTCACCGCGCCCTCGCCGACCCCGTCGGCGAACGACGGCGTCTCCTTGCGATGCGGGCCGCGTTCTCGCTCCCGTACGCGACGCTCCTCCGCTACACGGCCGACCCGCTCGGCGACCTCGCGGCCGAGCGCTATGACGCGCTCGTCGCCGCCGCGTACGAGGACGCCGGGCTTCGACGTCGCTACTAGGAGGGTCTAGCGAAACTCTGCAAGGCGGCAAGTTCGTCGCGCGAGCGCTCGATGATTCGCTCCAACTCGACCACGAAGTCGCGGTCGATCGGGTTGTCGCTCGCATGAAAAGCCTCGACCGCCTTCTCGCCGCACGCGACGAGGATTCGGAGCAGGGCGATTTCCTGGTTCTCGGTGGTGATTCGGATGCTCTAGCCGCTTACGTGGCGAGCGAAACGTGCCGCGCTCTCGCGAGCGCGGAGGCAAGGCGGGCGAGCACGCCGAGGTCGGCGTGAAGGGCGACGCGCTCCAACCTGCGCACTCGGAGAGGCGCGAGACCGAACTCGTGCTTGCGTCCCGTCTCCCGCCGCGCTCGTGCTCGGCCGCGCCCCACTCGTGGACGCGGAGCCTCAGCGCGCTTCCTCGCCTGCTCCCGACCGCTCGTAGTACGTGCGGCCCTTGAGCTCGTCCGGGAGGTAGTCAACCTCGTAGCCGGCCGGGTCGTCGGGAGGGTAGACGTACCCCTTCCCGTGGCCGAGCTTCTTCGCGCCGGGGTAGTGCGCGTCGCGAAGCGGCTTCGGCGGGCGAACCGTGCCGTGCTCCTTGACGTCGCGGGCCGCTCGGCCGAGTGCGGCGATGACCGCGTTCGACTTGGGTGCGCACGCCAGGTAGATCGTCGCGTGGGCGAGGTTGATGCGCGCCTCCGGCAACCCGACGTGCTCGACCGCCTGGGCCGCGGCGGCGGCCACGAGGAGCGCGCGGGAGTCGGCCATCCCGATGTCTTCCGAGGCGTGGACGATGAGGCGGCGCGCGACGTAGCGCGGATCCTCGCCCGCCTCGAGCATCGCGGCCAGGTAGTAGAGCGCCGCGTCGGGGTCGGAGCCGCGGATCGATTTGATGAAGGCCGAGATGAAGTCGTAGTGGGCGTCCCCGTCCTTGTCGTAGACGAGCGGGCGCTTGCGCGCCGCGTCCTCGACGTGGCGTTCCGCGAGCAGCTCGCCCTCGGCCTGCGAGGTCGACCAGGCGAGTTCGAGCGTGTTGAGCGCCGCCCGCGCGTCGCCCCCTGCCTTGCGCGCGACGAGCTCGACGAGCTTGTCGGCGACGTTCGCTCCCAGCTCAGCGGCGCCGCGCGTCACGATCGTGGCGACCTCCTCGGTCGAGAGCGGCTCCAGCTCGTAGATCTGCGTCCGGGAGAGGAGCGCCGAGTTGACCTCGAAGTACGGGTTCTCGGTCGTCGCGCCGATCAGCGTCACGAGGCCCGTCTCGACGGCGGGGAGGAGCGCGTCTTGCTGCGCCTTGTTGAAGCGGTGGATCTCGTCGAGGAAGAGGATCGTTCGCTGGCCGCTTCCGCCCAGCCGGTCTCGGGCCCGCTGGATGACCGCGCGCACGTCGGCGACGGACGCCGAGACCGCCGAGAGCTCCTCGAAGGCGGCGCCGGTCGTTGCGGCGACGATCCGCGCGAGCGTCGTCTTGCCGGTTCCCGGCGGGCCGTAGAAGATCGCGGAGCCGACGCGGTCGTCGGCGATCGAGAGCGCGAGTGCGGACCCCTCACCGACGATGTGCCGCTGGCCGACGAACTCGTCCAAACGGTCCGGCCGCAACCGAACAGCGAGGGGTGCGACGGCGGGGAGCCGCGCAGCTGCCGCGTCCGAGAAGAGGTCGGCCACGTCGGAAGTATGCTCGGGTCGAAGGCCGACAGAAGGGAGATGACGAATGGCGTTCGACGAGCGCGAGCAGAACGAGAGCGACAGGCGCGACGGCGAGACCGACGCCGACCGCGACGACCCGCTCGTCCTCGGGAGCCGACGCTAGTGGAGGACGGACGGCTCCGTGACGAGGTGACCGAGCTCCTTCGCGAGCTCATTCGCCTCGACACCGTGAACCCACCGGGGAACGAGACGCGGGCGGCGGAGCTCCTGCGCGCCTACCTCGACGACTCCGGCGTCGTGTGCGAGCTCATCGCGAAGACACCGGAGCGCGCGAATCTCGTCGCCCGGATCCCGGGCGGCGGCGGAAAGCGCCTTCTTCTCCTCTCGCACACGGACACCGTGCTCGCGGACGCCGCCGACTGGCAGGTCGACCCGTGGTCCGGCGAGCTTCGCCACGACCACGTCTGGGGACGCGGTGCCCTCGACATGAAGGGGCAAGTGGCGGCGAGCGCGGTAGCGATCGCGTCGCTCGCCCGCGAGGGCTTTCGCCCGAGCGGCGATCTCGTCTTCGCCGCGACGGCCGACGAGGAAGTCGGGACGAGCGACTTCGGGCTGTCGTGGCTCTGCCGCGAGCATCCGGACGCCATCCGGGCCGAGTACTGCGTGAACGAGGGCGGGGGCGATCGCGCGCTCGTCCGCGGGCGACCGGTTTACCTCTGCGCCGTCGCCGAGAAGATGAGCTCGCCCTTCCTTCTCCGCGTTCGCGGGAGAAGCGGGCACGCCTCGACCCCGGCGGTCGCGGACAACGCGCTCGTCAAGGCGGCGCACCTCGTGGAGCGGATAGCCGAGTTCGCGCCCGAGCAACGTCTCCTTCCCGAGACGGAGTCGTTCCTCGTCGCCCTCTTCGGCGAGATCCCGCCCCTCGCGGAGCTCGAGGAGCGCCTCGCAGACCTCGGCGGCCCGCTCGCTCCCATGGTCGGGCCGATGCTCTCGATGACCGTGTCTCCGACGATGATCGAGGCCTCGCGGAAGCGAAACGTCGTCCCCGGGCTCTGCGAGGTCACGTGCGACTGCCGCCTCCTGCCCGGGCAGACGCAGACGGAGGCGGCGAGCGAGCTTCGCGCGTGGCTCGGCGAGGACGGGTACGAGCTCGAGTGGATCGAAGAGGTCGGCGGGACGCGTTCCTCTCCCCACACCCCGCTCTGGGAGCGGATCACGGCGTGGATTCGCCACGAGGAGGCGGGAGCGGAGGTCCTCCCGATCGTCCTCCCAGGCTTCACGGACAGCCACTACCTGCGGGAGGCGTTCGGAACGGTCGCGTACGGGTTCTTCCCGATGCGCGCGATGAACGCCGAGCTCGCGGCGCGCCTCGTCCACTCGGCCGACGAGCGGATCGCCGTCGCCGATCTCGCGCTCGGGACGCGGTTCCTGCGCGACGTGGCGAGGACGATGCTCGGACGGGACGGCCCCGCCTAGCGAACGGTCCGCGGCACGATGCTGCGCGGGTAGCCTCTCGCGCATGGGGGACAAGGTCCGGCTCGGCGGGATGGCGCTCGAGAACGGCGTGCTCGTGCACGGTCCCACGTCGTGGGCCTGCGCGGTTCGCACCGACGAGGGGGAAGTGAAGGTCGCCTCCGGCCGGAAGCCGCTTCGCGCGGCGGAGATCCGGAGCGGGCTTCTTCGCGGCCCCGCCCGCCTCGCCGAGGCCCTCGCGCTCGTCCCGGCCG
>JALZFU010000157.1 GCA_030861385.1 Actinomycetota bacterium | reverse complement strand
GACGTCGATCCTGCCCACGCGGGTACCATCGCACCCGATGGCCGACCGAGCCGCCGTGGAGCGAGACCTCGAGGAGATCGGGACCCAGCTCGCGTGGGTCCGTGATTACCTTTGACCCCGACGCCGTGCGAACGCGCCTCGGCGCTCTCGAGGACGAGCTCGGCGCCCCCGACTTCTGGGACGACCAGGCGCGCGCGGCGAGGACGTCCGCCGAGCACGCGCGGCTGAGCCGCCGCCTCGAGCACTACGAGCGGCTCGAGCGCGAGGCCTCCGATCTCGGCGAGCTCGCGGCCCTCGCGTCCGAGGACGGTGAGCTCGACGAGGTCGCGGCGAGCGTCGAGGCGCTGAAGGGCCAGCTTCAGCGCCTGGAGGAGGACGCGCTCTTCACGGGCGAGTACGACGCGGGCGACGCCATCGTCACGATCCAGGCGGGGACGGGCGGGACGGATGCGCAGGACTGGGCCGAGATGCTCCTTCGCATGTACCTCCGCTGGGCGGCCGACCGCGGCTTCGTGACCGAGATCGTCGAGGCCTCGCCGGGCGAGGAGGCCGGCCTCAAGTCGGCGACCTTCACCGTCCAGGGGGAGAACGCCTACGGGGTCTTGAAAGCCGAGCGCGGCGTCCACCGCCTCGTTCGGCTGTCTCCGTTCGACCAGGCTCACCGCCGCCACACCTCCTTCGCGCAGGTGATCGTGAGCCCGCTCGTCGCCGACGACGTCGACATCGAGATCGACGAGGCCGAGCTTCGCATCGACACCTACCGCGCAAGCGGGGCCGGCGGCCAGCACGTGAACAAGACGGACTCCGCCGTTCGCATCACGCACCTCCCGACCGGCATCGTCGTCCAGTGCCAGAACGAGCGCTCCCAGCTCTCAAACCGTCACACGGCCATGCGGATCTTGAGGAGCCGTCTCGCCGAGCACGAGCTCGAGCGGCGCGAGGCGGAGCTCGCGAAGGAGCGCGGAGCGGTGGCGGACACCGGCTTCGGGAGCCAAATCCGAAGCTACGTCCAGCATCCCTACCAGCTCGTGAAGGACCATCGGACGGGCGTCGAGGAGGGCAACGCGCAGGGTGTCCTCGACGGGAACCTCGACCGCTTCATCCACGGGTATCTGCTCGCGAAGGCGGCCGGGAACGTCGTCTGAGCGCCGCGTCGAGACCGCCCAGGCGGTGACAACGACTTGCCCTCCCGGCCGGCTCTTCCGCTAGACTCCCGCGTCGCAGTGAATCCAGCCCGGCGCGGTCGCCTGCCGGCCGCCCTCCGTCCGTGGCAGACACGAGCATCGAGATACCGGTAACGACGTCGCCCGCGCTCCGGCGCGACGGCGCACAGCCGCGTCCGGCGGGTGCCCCGATGATCGTCTTCGAGGACGTGACGAAGGTCTACGACCCGAACATCGTCGCCCTCCGGAACGTCTCGCTCACGATCGACAAGGGCGAGTTCGTCTTCCTCGTCGGGCCGTCCGGCTCGGGGAAGTCCACGCTCGTCCGACTGCTCCTGAAGGAGCTCGAGCCGACGAGCGGCCGGATCATCATCGGAGGCCGCGAGCTCGCCCGCCTGAAGCGCTCGAAGGTGCCGATGCTCCGCCGGAACATCGGCTGTGTCTTCCAGGACTTCAAGCTCCTCGCGAACCGCACCGCGTTCGAGAACGTTGCGTACGCGCTCATGGTGCAGGGAGAGTCGCGGAACGCGATCCGGACGAAGGTGCCCGAGGTCCTCGGGCTGGTCGGCCTTGCGTCGAAGATGAGCCAGCTCCCCGACGAGCTATCGGGCGGCGAGCAGCAGCGCGTGTCGATCGCGCGCGCCTTCGTGAACCACCCGCCCCTTCTCATCTGCGACGAGCCGACCGGGAACCTCGATCCCGACACCTCCGTCGGGATCATGCAACTCCTCTACCGGATCAACCGCACCGGGACGACGGTCGTCATGGCGACGCACGACCGCGAGATGGTCGACAAGATGCGGCGACGCGTCATCGCGCTCGACGACGGCGTCGTCGTCCGCGACGAGCGCCGCGGCGGCTACGGGTAGTGCCGAAGCTCAGGCTCTTCGTCAGCGAGGCGCTCCGCTCGGCGACGTCGAGCCTCTCGACGACCATCGCGGCGACGATGACCGTCCTCATCGGGATGTTCCTGCTCGGCCTCTTCATCGCCCTCGGCACGTGGGTCCTCTCGTGGACGAACGACGTCAAGCGGCAGCTCGTCGTCAACGTCTACTTCTGCACCGAGCCCCCTCAGGAGGGTTGCAAGGGCGAGGCGAGGCGCGCCGAGATCGACGCTGTCCGCGCGAGGCTCGTGTCGATGCCCGAGGTGAAGAGCGTCGAGTTCATCTCGAAGGAGGACGCGCTCGCGATCCAGCGCGAACGAACGCCGCGGCTCGTCGAAAACCTGACGACGAACCCACTCCCCGCGTCGTACAAGATCCTCCCGCGGCGCGGCGAGGACGTCGAGCGGATCGCGAGCCGCCTCGAACCGGCGCCGACCGGAGTCGCGAAGGTGAACTACGGGAAGGAGGAGGCCGACCGCGTCCTGCAGGTGGCCAAGATCGTCGGCGGGATCGTGCTGGCCGGGAGCCTCATCCTGATCGCCGCCTCCGTCCTCCTGATCGCGAATACGATCCGGCTCTCGATCTTCGCGCGGCGGCGCGAGGTCGAGGTGATGAAGCTCGTCGGCGCGACGAACTGGTTCGTCCGCGGGCCGTTCATGGTGGAGGGCCTGATCACGGGGCTCGTCGGCTCGATCCTCGCCGTCGTCCTCCTCGCCGTCGCGAAAGAGGTCGCGCTCGATCGGCTGATCGCGCGCGACTGGCTCACGAACGACGACGTGAACGCGCTCTCGTTCCCCCTCATCGCGCTCATCCTCGTCGCGACGAGCCTCCTCGTCGGCGCGGCGGGCTCCGGGATCACCCTGCGCCGGTTCCTCAAGATCTAGAGCGCGCTCGCGGCCGGACTTCCGCTTCCGCCACTGCGCCGCGAGCCGCGCCTATACTCCTCTCTGCGGCCTGCATGAGAAGCACGACTCGTATCGCGGGAGTCGTCCTCCTATTCGCCGGCGCGTTCGCGCTCGGTCTCGGCGTCTCGTGGCCGCGCGCGACACCGGACGGCGTCGGAAACAGCGGGCGGCACGACGTCCCGCCGGCGCTCGTCGACCAGGTGAAGGCGGCGCTCGTCAAGTCCTACTACCGCGATCTGCCGGCCTCGGTCCTCTCGCGGCGCTCGGTGCGCGGGATCGTGGCGAGTCTCGACCCGTACAGCGAATACCTGCCCCCGCGGGCGTACGAGGCACTCAGAAACCGGACCGCGCGAAGCTACTCCGGCGTCGGCCTCACAGTCCGCCCCGGGAACGGAGGACTCATCGTGAAGGGGGCGCTCGAGGGGCCTGCCCGGGACGCCGGCGTGCGGCCGGGGGATCGCATCGTCATGATCGACGGCACGCGGGTGCGACGCCTGCCGTTCGACCGCTCGCTCGAGCTCATCAAGGGGGAGGAGGGCACGACCGTTCGGCTCACCGTGATCCGGCCGCACGAGGGGATCCTCGTCTTCCGCGTGACACGCTCCGAGATCGAAGTCCACGCCGCGCGCTCGCGTCTCCTCCTCGCCGGAAGAAGGAAGCTCGGCTACGTCCGAATCGCCTCGTTTCGCGCGAACGCCGAGGAAGAGGTCGAGCAGCGCGCGTCCCACCTCCTGCGGCGCGGCGCCGACGGTCTCGTCCTAGACCTTCGCGGGAATCCCGGGGGGCTCCTCTCTCAGGCGGTGGCGACCGTCTCGCTCTTCGTCGAGGACGGCGTCGTCTGCGTGACCGAGGGCGACGGGCGCCGGCGGGTCTACGAGGTGACCGGACGCGCACCCTTCGTCGACGTCCCACTCGTCGTCCTCGTCGACGGCGGAAGCGCGAGCGCGGCGGAGATCGTCGCCGCCGCGCTCGACGACCACGAGCGCGCCGCGATCGTCGGCCGCCGGACGTACGGCAAGGCGGCGGTTCAGTCGGTTCGCGAGCTGTCGAACGGTGCCGCCCTCAAGCTGACGACCGCGATCTTCCTCACGCCCCGCGGGGCGAACCTGACCGCCCGCGGGATCGCGCCGGACATCCAGGCGGCCGACCGTCCGGGGACGCGCCGAGACGAGGCGCTTGATCGCGCAACGGCCGTCCTCCTGCACGAGCTCGCTGCGTAGCCGGCCCGCCGGGCGGTGTCCGCCGCGGCCGTACGATCCCCACGATGGCGATCGCCGTCTGCGAGCTCGCGCGCCGGGGGAAGCTTCTCGTCGGCGAGCCCTTCTTCGAGGGCGGCGTCGCGATCGTCGTCGACCGCAAGGGCGCGGGCGACGCGGACGTCGGGGACCTCGTCGTCCTGCGCGTCGGTCGGGGTCGCGCGCGACTCGAGCGCGTGCTCGGCCGGGCGGCGGCGATCGAGACCGTTCTCGAGGCTCTCCTCTGGCACCTTGGGGTTCGCCGGCAACCGCCGCCCCTCCCGGTGGAGCCCGAGGGCGAGGAGCCGGACCGCGTCGACCTGCGCGGTCTTCTAGCGTTCACCATCGACCCGGGCGAGGCGAAGGACTTCGACGACGCGCTGAGCGTTCGCCGCGATGGCGACGGCCTCCGGACGTGGGTGCACATCGCCGACGTCTCGGCCTACGTCCCGGCCGGGTCGCCGCTCGACCGCGACGCAGCCGAGCGCTCGTTCTCGACGTATGTCCCCGGCCTCGTCGAGCCGATGCTTCCCGAGCGGCTCTCCGCCCATCTCTGCAGTCTCCGTCCGCACCAGGACCGCCGCTGCATCACGGTCGAGATCCCCTTCGACCGCGATCTCGCGCCGGGCGATCCCCTGATCTACCGAAGTCTGATCAGAAGCCGTGAGCGCCTGACGTACGCGCACGCGGAGGCGATCTTGGCGGGCCGCGAGCGGGCGAGCGAGGAGGTGGCGGATGCGCTTCGGCTCGCCGAGCGACTGACGCGCGAGCTCCGCCGGCGACGCTACCGGCGGGGCGCGCTTCGAATCGAGACGGGCGAGACGTCGTTCGCCTTCGACGGCGAGGGCGGCGTCGAGCGGGCATGGATCGAGGCGGAGCCCCTCGCCCACATGCTGGTCGAGGAGCTCATGATCGTGGCGAACGAGGCGGTCGGATCGCTCCTCGCCGGCCGCCGCCGCGAGACGCTCTTCCGCGTCCACGAGCGGCCCGACCCTCAGGCGATCGAGCTGCTCATGGCGAAGCTTGCCGACCTCGAGGTCCCGACGCCGCCGGTTCCGGAGCACCTCACGCCGTCGGACGCGGCGAGGCTCGCCGCGCGCGTCTCGACTCGCGTTAGCGCGTACTCCGCCGAGGCCGGGCGCGGGACCGAGGCCTTCCCGACGCTTGTGCTTCGAAGCCTCAAGCAGGCCCGCTACGCCGAGCGAAATCTGGGGCACTCCGGGCTCGCGAGCCGCGCCTACTGCCACTTCACGTCGCCCATCCGTCGCTACCCCGACCTCGTCTGCCACCGGGCGCTTCTCGCCGAGCTCGGCGTCGCGGAGGAAGCGCCTCGCGACGATCTTCCCGAGCTCGCCGTCTGGACCTCGGGGCGGGAGCGGGAGGCGGCGCAGGTCGAATACCGCGCAGACGCGATCTGTCTCGCGTGGTTCCTCGAGCGGCGGCTCTTCGACGCCGGCTGGGACGCCGGCTTCGACGGGGAGATCGTGGGCGCGATCGGCTCCGGGGTCTTCGTCCGCTTCGACGGTGTCTTCGAGGGGTTCCTGCCCGCCCGTCGGCTCCCGGGCGAGTACTTCGAGCTCAATCCGCTCGGAACGGCGATGGTCGGCCGGCGAACCGGACGCCGTTATCGGCTCGGAGATCCGGTTCGCGTCCGGGTGGAGCGGATCGAGCGGGTCGAGGGAAAGGTGGAGGTTCGACTGGAGGACGGGCGGGAAGGGACCCGAGGAGGCGAGCGTTGGGGGAGAGGATGAAGCTGGAAGGCGTTCACCACGTCACCTGCATCACGGCCGACGCGCCGCGGAACGTCGACTTCTATGCGCGGCTCCTCGGCCTTCGGCTCGTCAAGAAGACGGTGAACCAGGACGATCCGACCGTCTACCACCTCTTCTACGCGGACGAGAAGGGGAGTGCGGGCTCCGACCTCACGTTCTTCGAGTATCGCGGCCTCACGCGCGGGCGCGCAGGCGCGGGGATGGTGCACCGGATCATCTGGCGCGTCGCCTCCGACGAGGCGCTCGCGTTCTGGGAGGATCGGCTCGGGAGCGAGGGCATCGCGACCGAGCGCCACGGACTGGCGCTTCGCTTCCACGACTTCGAGGGACTCGGACTCGAGATCGCGGCCGTCGAGACCGACGACGAGCCGCTCGTGGCCGAGCACCCCGAGATTCCGGCCGAGCTCGCACTGCAGGGGTTCGACGGCGTCCGTGCCTACAGCCGCGCACCGGACGCGAGCCGGATGTTCTTGGAGGGCGGTGTCGGTTTCACGCCTGTCGAGCCGCCCGACCGCTGGGAGGCGCGCGGCGACGAACGCGGCTCGTGGTACGTCTACGACCCGGCGCCCGCCGAGCGCGGGCTGGGCGGCGCGGGAACCGTGCACCACGTGGCGTGGGCGTCGCAGATGGACGAGCACGAGGCGTGGCGAGCACGCGTCGAGCGCGCGGGAGCGAGCCCGACGCCCGTGATCGACCGTTTCTACTTCCGGTCGATCTACTTCCGGGAGCCGAGTGGCGTGCTCTTCGAGATCGCGACGCTCGGGCCGGGGTTCACAGCCGACGAGCCGCTCGAGACGCTCGGCGAGGCGCTCTCGCTGCCGCCCAACTACGAGTCGTTCCGAGAGCAGTTGAACGACGTCCTGACCCCGCTCCGGAACCCGCGGGAAGCCTGGACGCGCGGGTAGCGCGACGACCAGCGCGGCATGGCGGGGCCGACCGGGAGGAGGCTGATCGCGGAGAACCGCCGCGCACGCCACGACTACCACCTCCTCGAGCGCGTCGAGGCGGGGATCGCGCTCACCGGGACAGAGGTGAAGTCGCTTCGCGAAGGCCGTGCAAACATCCAGCGCGCGTTCGCCGAGGTTCGCGGCGGCGAGGTCTACCTCGTCGGCGCGCACATCGCCGAGTACACCCAGGGGAACCTCGCGAACCACGACCCCGACCGCGAGCGCAAGCTCCTCCTCCACCGCGGTGAGATCGCCTCGCTTGCCGGGAAGGTGGAGGAGCGCGGCCTGACGCTGATTCCGACTCGGCTCTACTTCAAGGACGGGCGCGCGAAGGTCGAGCTCGCGCTCGCGCGCGGCAAGGAGTCACGGGACAAGCGGCGAGACATCGCCGAGCGCGACGCGCAGCGCCAGATCGAGCGGGCGCTCAAGTCGCGCGGCCGGAGCTAGTCGCCCGCGACGGTCCGCAGGAA